>JASHSE010000382.1 GCA_030036975.1 Xanthobacteraceae bacterium
TAGCGCCCAGCAAATTCGAATTGGTTATTAACTTGAAAACAGCGCGTGCGCTTGGTCTGGTCGTGCCCCGCATCCTTCTCGCCAGCGCCGATGCCCTGATTGAGTGAGTGCTCGAAAAATACGATCCTGGCGCGGTGGACGATTCTGGCCACAATAATGAGCAACATGGCCTACATTGAAAGTAGAGCGAATTGGGATATATCGATCTATGCTTGTAGACGAATTTGCTGGTTTCGTGGACGCCCAAACACGATACGCGGCAAAATGCATCAGGTATCCTTTCGGCGGCTTTAGTAGCCTTTGCTCGGGGACGCGACGGTGTATGGCGATTCTTCAAGGTCGGAATCCCGATTTCGCTCTCTTGCCTAGCGGATGCGACGAATGGATTCAGATCGGCGTCAATTCATCACGCTTTTAGTAGCCGCCCTGGCAGGCTGGCCTTGCCTCGCGCGTGCACAATCCTCGCGCCGTATTCGGATGATCGGAGTCTTGATGGGGCTTGCGGATGATGACGAAGCAAAAAGGCGCATCAAAGCTTTTGAGCAAGGTCTGGCGAGGAAAAAGTGGGTGGTTGGGCAAAACCTTCGGATTGAGTATCGATATGCAAAGGGCGATCCCGACCTCATGCACAGATTTGCAATGGAGCTCATAGCGCTCCGACCTGACGTTATCGTAGCTCATAGCACGCCCGTTGTTGCAGCGCTCCTTAAGGTTACGCACATTATTCCAATTGTATTCGTCGTTGTCTCCGATCCTATCGGAAGCGGCTTTGTAGAGAGCATGGCGCGTCCTGGCGGCAACGTGACGGGTTTCACTATTCTTCAGCCGACGATTCCAGGAAAGTATCTGTCGATACTGAGCGAATTGACCCCTCGCCTGAGTCGCGTGACGTTGATGTATAATCCGGAATCGGTCCCCGGAGCCGGCGCGTTCTTCACGGGCGCGTTTTTCGACTCTGCCGCAGAATTCAAAGTCGAGCCGATCATAGCGGAAGTCCATAGCGCCGCTGAGATCGAAAGTGCCATAGTAAAGTTGGGTTCGAAGCCAGGAGGCGCCCTCATCACCGTGCCTGATAATTTTCTCACCTTTCATCGCGACTTGCTTGTAGCACTCACGGCAAAATACAAAATTCCTGCAATTTATCCTTATCGCTACTTTGCAGAGGCGGGTGGGCTCCTGTCTTACGGCGTGGACGTTATAGACCTGTTCCGGAGCTCGGCAGACTACGTAGATCGCATACTGCGCGGGGCAAATCCTGCGACGCTGCCCGTCCAAGCGCCGAAAAAATTCGAAATGGTGATCAATCTAAAAACAGCAAAGGCATTGGGTATCAATGTGCCGAGAGTGGTACTCGCCGCTGCTGACGAAATAATCGAATAGGTCCAATATCTTTCACTGCTTGGTCCATCAAAATTCTAAGATCATTCACGCTCCATGTAATGCAGTGAGAATCTTTCAGGGCTGATCGGGCGTTAAATGTGTGATCTATTGGATGACGCTAATTCTTGAGGTAAACCACGCTGGCCCGCGAGATGAATCCGCTTGATGAATTGCCGCAACTCCCAGAAGGATCGCCACGAGCCCAATAACCGCCGTCCAGGTTAGCGTTTCCCCCATAAATACGCAGCCGATAAACACACCGACGGCGGGCTTCAGGTAGCCGACGCTGGCGGTGCTTGTGCTGCCGATCGTGCGGATGAGCCGAAAGTAAACGACGAAGCCGATCGCGGTCGCGGCGATCGCATTGAGCAGCAATGCCATAATGGCGCCAGCCGTTGGCTTGCTGTTAAACGGCGACTCGAACAGAAAGCAAAGCGGGATCAACACTAAAGTCGCCCATGTCAGCGTTCCCGCAGCGGCTATCTCCGGAGCAATTGTGGCGAACCGGCGACCATGGATCACTCCGACCGCCGACGAAAAGGTCGCCACGATGATCGCCAATTGGCCAATGGTCGTGCGGCCCAAATCAAGCAGAGCGCTCGCCCCGGCGATCAAGATAACTCCGGCGAGTCCGACGCCGACGCCTATGAGGCGCCCGAAAGTCTCCGGTTCTCGCCGCACCCACGTCAGATTAATAAGACAAACGAATAACGGCCCAGTCGAATTCAGTATGGCCGCAAGCCCGCTATGGACGGCTTGCTGTCCGAAGGTAATAAGCGTGTACGGAACTACACAGCCGATGCAGCCCTGCACAAACAATCGCCCAACCAAAGATCGTTGCCTCGGGACTTTGAGGCCCTGGGAGAAGGTAATGAGCCACAGTGCGATGGCTGCAATCGCCACTCGAGCCGCCACCAGGGTCAATGGTGGAATCGTCGCAAGAGAAATTTTCGTAAGCGCATAGGGAATGCCCCACAGGACCCCCAGCAGCAGCAGCAATGCCAATTCCAAAAAACCAGATGTTTTATCCGGCATATCGATCTTAGCCTTAGGACGGCAAGACCGCAGCGTCAACCAATAGGGCACGAAATCTTTTCGGGTTCACTGGCTTATGTAAAAGGCGGTATCCGTTGCCGCCGTCCTCGTCGCTAGGCGAACTCACGTCGGCACTGATCAGAAGGGCCGGAATTTTGGAAGCACCGCGCAGCATTCTGATGGCATCTACGCCATTCGACCCCCGTGGAAGCCGATAGTCGCACACGATCAGGTCGGGACGCTCGCCGAGCTCGCGCAACTGCGCCATAGCATCGCTGCAAGATTCGGCTGCGACCACCCGACAGCCCCAGGAACGCAAAAGGCTGCCCGTAGCCTCAAGGACAAGACGATCATCCTCGACGACGACAACAAGCTTGCCATTGCGTGACGCCTTCATGGAATGAGCCCGTTCGAAATTACAAAGAAAGACTGTCAAGAAGCATGGGCCATTTCCGACGAGAAAGAAAGTGGCCGAAAGTTGTGATTGGTAGGTCCTTTAGTCCAAAAAGTCAGCGCGCGGTCCTAAGACTTCAGCTTAGTGGAAAAATCCTTCTGTTCGATTGCACATGATCCAGCGCTTCCTACGCTGCAAATTGTGAATCGCAGTCAAATGAACGCGACTCAACGAACGCGACTCAACAGAGGAGAAGCTGCTATGATCAAGCTCGGCGACAAAGTGAATTGTGACTCCGCGACTGTGGACCAGGGCAAGGTGCGTCTCGGGGACGGTGCTCCTGCCTTCCGCGCGGGCGACAAGGTTACCCGTGACACTGCGACCGCCGATCAAGGCAAGGTGCGTCTCGGCGACGGCGCTCCTGCCTTCCGCCCGGGCGACAAGGTTACCCGTGACACTGCGACCGCCGATCAGGGCAAGGTGCGTCTCGGCGACGGTGCTCCTGCCTTCCGCGCGGGCGACAAGGTTACCCGTGACACTGCGACCGCCGATCAGGGCAAGATGCGTCTCGGCGACGGCGCTCCTGCCTTCCGCGCGGGCGACAAGGTTACCCGTGACACTGCGACCGCCGATCAAGGCAAGGCGCGTCTTGGGGACGGTGCTCCCGTCTTCTCCCGTTAGCATCCCGCCAGTTTAGACTGCGGGATCGTGAAGCGCTCCCACGGATTCGTACATTCGGCCGGCGCGTTTGTCTGACACTACCCAGCGAGGAGTATTCGCATGCTTGCACCAAATCCCCCCGCTCCGCTGGTCGAATTCTTCCAACTGGTGCCGAACGCCAATCCGCCGCGGCGGGCGGATAAGGCGGTCGGCGGCGTCATTCCGGCGCGGGCGCTGCGCTATTGCGAGGCCATCACCAGCGCCTCGGCGTTCGGCTGGTACGTGTTTTTACCATTGAGTTTCAAAGTGGTATGGGACGGCCACGACATGCTCTGGACCTATCCGGGCGTGGACGAATGGCTGCCGCTCACCCGCGACGCCGTGCAATATCCGAACTTCAGCAAACAGTTCGACGCGGCGGCGCCGGCGGAAAGCCGCGGCTTTTCGCCGACTTTCCTGGCGCCATCGATTCAGCCGGGCCAGCTGCAGATCTGGACCGGCGCCATCGCGCGCACTGCGCCGGGCTGGAGCCTCTTGGTGCGCGGCGTCGCCAACCTGCCGCACAGCCAGTCGTTCCAAACGCTCGAGGGCATCATCGAGACCGACCATTGGTTCGGCCCGCTGTTTGACAACGTGCGCATCCTCAAGACCGACGTGCCGATCGATTTCCGCAGCGACATTCCATTCCTGCAGGTGCAGCCGGTGCGCAAGGAGATCTATGCCGAAAAATTCCTGCGGAATTTTACCGTCAAGGACATGGCCGACCTGTCGGCCGAAGAGTGGCAGGCGTTTCACCGCACCGTGGTCGTGCCCAATACCACGCCGGAGCGCAAGCGCGGCCAATATGCGGTGAACGTGCGCAAAGCTGCCGCGCATGCGGCTCACGCCGCCGCAGCGGCGCCGCTGGCTGCCGAGTAGTCGGGCGGACGGAACTTTTTGCCTCTTCCGGCGTTTTGGGAAAGGCGGAGTCCATACCAAAGGATGGGTGAGGGCCATACCTATTGCCCTCGCAGTGGGTACGTTCGCACGATTTTCCCCGCGCGCTGTTGGTGGCTTAATGCCGCGGTCAAGAGTCTAAGCGCATAAGAATCAAGACGTAATTCGCCGTGCGGGAGCGGCAGAAATCGACGAACTGACCCAAACGTACGGCCGGGACGATCTACCGGGCAACGCGGCGTCCAGGCTGAGGAAACCGAAAACTTAACGTCACGAGTCGGCGCGATGGTCGTCGGATTGTCAGAGCCGGCCGGATCGATGCGAACGCGATAAGGGGCGGGGACGGTACCTTGCGGGCGGGATGCCCGTGCGACTCAAAGCGCGTGTGAGCGAAGTCGAGTAGCGGGGGTAAGATGAAAAGCGTGACTATGGAACGGCCGGCGGTCGATGCAATCATTGCCGCCCAGGAGCGTGGTACGCTCATCGCATATCT
>JASHSE010000383.1 GCA_030036975.1 Xanthobacteraceae bacterium
CTTCGGCGCCGAATTTATCGTACTTTTTGAATAACTCGAACTGACTTTCGGTAGGCTCCTTCGTCATATCCCAATATGCCGGACTGTGCTTCGAAGCGATGCGGCCGGCTTTGTAGCTTTGGAACTTGGCGGCGCTTGCGCCGCCCTCCCCGGCGAGTCTGATAAGTCGCTTTGCAAGCTCAAAATCGCCTTCGTGATTGACGCCGATCTCGGCGATCACGTAAGGCTTGCTGCCGGGAGCCAGCAGGCGCGAGCCGAGCATCACTCGCGGCATGTCAGATTCCTTTGCGCATTTGCTCCAACGCGCTGCGTACCAGCGATATCATCGCGTCGAACTGGCCTTCCGGCATCCACTGCTGAAATGGAAACGACACCATGTTGTCGAAAAATCGGTCTGTCTCAGGGCAATCGGCTTCGCCAAAGCCGGCTTTCTGGAACATCGGATAGCGGTACAGGGGATAATACTGCACCACCGCCTTAATGCCCGCGACAAACGCCATATAAGCGATCAGGTCATCCCGGCTCTTACCGTAGCGCTGGCCGTCGAACCTTGCCGCAAGCAGGTGCCACGAGTGACCGCAGCCCGCAGGGGTCTTCTGAAAAGCCAGCTCGGGAAAATCAGCCATGGCGGCGATGAAACGCTGCGCACGCGCTTTTCGTTCTAAGTTGATCGTAGCGACGCGCTCCAACATTTTACTTCCGAGCGCACACTGCGCCTCTCCGATGCAAAAGTTGTAGGGCCATAGGCCATCGATATCGAAATCGACATTGCTCATCGCAGGGACCCAGTAGCGCGGTTGCCCCCCCGCGAAGCCGTGCATTCCGTTGTGGCGAAGGCCCGGCACCCTCGCGGCGTGCTCTGAAGACCGTAATGCAAGCATGCCGCCCTCGCCCAAGGTCGTTATATTTTTGTGGGTGTGAAACGAGAAGCAGCCGAAATCACCGATGCTGCCGGCCTGTCGGCCCTTGTATTTCGCTCCCAGCGCCTGCGCTACGTCCTCCACGACTAAAATTTGATGTTCGCGAGCGAGAGCCATAATCGGATCCATATCGCAAACCAAGCCGTACAGATGCACCAGCACTATCACTTTGGTTCGTGGCCCGACGAGCCGCCTGAGGGTTTCAGCAGTGACGAGCCGCGTATCTGGATCTATATCGGCCCATCGTAGCGTGGCGCCAGTGCGCGCAAACGGAATGACCGTAGCCGCGAATGTGTGCGCTGGCGCGATCACTTCGTCGCCGCGCTGCAGACTGCACAACAGTGCAGCCAGCTCCAAGGCTGCCGTGCACGATGATACGGCGAAAGCATGCGGACAGTCTATATACGCGGCGAATTTCTGCTCGAATTCCGATTGATACCGTCCTTGACTTTGCGGGTCTGCATCGCGCATGGCGGCGACCACGGCAGCGATCTCGTCTTCCGTGTACGCCGACCCGCGGCCCGACCATGGGACTAAGATCTCACTTTCGTTCGCCACGAAAACCCCTCATATCGAGATCTTATCAGATGACATCGCCATCATGTTTGTCTTTAAGACGTTGCTCGAATTCGCCCGACGCAGCGCGGTCGTTCGTCATGTTGTCTTTATGCTTGCGGTACCGGTAAAGCGGCAACTCGATACGATGAATTCCATACTTCTTTAGAAAACGGACGCGCAGGTCTCGATCTTCGTGCATCAAGAAATTGTCGTCATATAAGCCGATATCGATCAGGTGGTCGGTGCGGAACATGATGCCACAGCCGATCGGATGCTCCATACAATTGCGCCGTTCGATAACGTTTTCCGAATCGTCAACGACAAGATAATCACAGGCGACAGCGTCCATGTAGGTATTTTCTTCCAGAAAACGCTCAAGAATATAGAGATAGTCGCGGCGCACATAATCATCTGCATCGACCCGCACGACATATTTACCGCGCGCCGTGTGAATGGCTCGGTTAAGGCTACCCGGCAAGCCCAGCTTCCTCTCATTGTGAAGAATGAGAATCTCGTCTTTGAATAATTCCAGCGCATAGGCTGTACGATCAACGCTCGCGTCATTGACGGCAATCACCTCGTGCTGCCGGTCAATAACGATTTGATTAAGGACAGATCGGATTGCGCGACCGATGAAGCGCTCTGCGTTGTACGCCGGCACCAGTACCGAAATGGTTGGCACTCCCTTGTTCGTTGCCATGATCACATTCGTCGAAAAATCTCGGCAACCTTGTCAAAGGTTAGTATCGACCGAAAGTCATCCCCAAGAGCATTGGCCAACGGCTTCTCATGGATAATCGTCGCCTCGTAGAGCGCCCGGTATTGGCTATCCGCCAGGCCTTGGCACAGGCCGCGCGGCAGCGCCACCCTTTGCGACTCCTGCATGCGGCGGAACTCCTCCACCTCGCGTGGATAAAACTCATCCATCGCGTTCAACACGATACAGTTGCCGACACAATGGTGCGTATGTAGCACCATCGAGAGCCCAGCCGAGAACGGATGGATCAAACCGACAAGGCTATTGCCGATAGCGCTGCCGCCGAGGAATGAGGCAATCATAAGCTTTTCGCGATACTCGTCCGATTGCATGTTTCCACTAAGGAAAATTTCCCGACAGACTGCCAATGCCTGATGTGAAAACGCATCGGCCAGCGCGTGACGGTACCGGCCTGCCAGACTCTCTATGCAATGGATATACGTGTCCATGCCCGTGAAAAAATATTGGTTCCTGGGTACGGTTGCGGTCAGCTCGGGGTCCAGGATAACACGATCAAAGAGCGTATGGTCGCTATTCATGCCAAGTTTCAAATTCTCGGCATGGTTCATCATCACGCATGTGCGCGACGCTTCGGCGCCG
Source organism: Xanthobacteraceae bacterium (assembly GCA_030036975.1). GTDB lineage: Bacteria > Pseudomonadota > Alphaproteobacteria > Rhizobiales > Xanthobacteraceae > BOG-931. Next base: position 2,836 of record JASHSE010000383.1, read on the forward strand.
GTGCCTGAGATCGTCGGCACTCCCACCTTGAATACGCCAGGTACTTTGACAAGGTCCCAGCCTTGATAATCGGCGGCGCTGCCGCCATTGCTGAGCAGATTCGAGACTGCCTTCGCAATGTCCATCGTGCTGCCCCCGCCGATGCCAAGGATCGCTTGCGGCGGCGCATCAGAGCGAAGCTGCGCCGTAATGGCATCCACCTGCTCCGTCGTCGGCTCGTCAGTCGTGTCGATATAGAGTACGCGGTCCTTTTTCAGCAACGGCAAACGCGGGAGAAGTGATCCGTCGTAAAAAAAATGGTCGATCAGATAGACGCGCTCGCCGGACTGTCGTGTGCTTTTAGGAAGCAAGCGATCTACTTGCTGCAACGCGCCGAATCCCAGCAGATATTCACCAACGGTCTTTGTCAATCGCATGCTGCGGCTATCAATTGAAAGAATTGAGATTTTTGCCCGCGGGAATATCAGCGGCGATCGCAGCCATCCGCCAGGGCAATTTCACGGACAGATAGCCGTTGCGGCGATTGCCGCGCCGGGTGCTGGTATCGTCGAGAGTGAACTCGCCGACTGTTCCGACGGAATCGATCTCGGGCCCGGCGGGATCAAGTCCCGAGGCGAAGGTCAGATAAATCTGATAGGTGCCGGCGCCCAGAATTCGCTCCGGGATCCTGACACAGGCGGTGCCGGAACCAGCCGGCAGCCGGTCGAACGGATTGACGCCGGCGTCGGTGCTGTCGCCTTCGTACACGATGGTGCCGTCGAGCCGCCGCAGCTGCATGTAACCATAAAGTCCCGGGACCGGCCGCGTCGCCGTGTAGTCGACGGCGATTACAACCGGATGATCGCAGTCGAATCGATTGGACGGCGCGCTGGTCTCTTCGCCCCGGGTGATGACGCGCTTGACGTAGAACGGCGTGTCCAAAGGCCGCGGCTTATCGCGCACGAACAGGCCGTCCGTCACCCCGTCGCTCGATTGCTTCAGATAGTATTCGATCGCTTCCTGCGGCGGCGCGTCGAGATTGACGCGGCCGTGATCGAGCACGATGCAGCGCTGCGTCAGGCGGCGGATCGCCGCCATGTTGTGGCTGACGAAGAGAACCGTGCGGCCGCCCTGCGCCACCTCGGACATCCGGCCCAGGCATTTTCGCTGAAACTCGGCATCGCCGACCGCCAACACCTCGTCGACGATCAGAATTTCAGTGTGCAGATGCGCGGCGACGGCGAAGGCGAGCCGCACGTACATGCCGGACGAAAACCGCTTGACCGGCGTATCGAGGAAGTCTTCGACCTCGGAGAAGGCGACGATCTCGTCGAACCGGCGCTTGATCTCGGCATGCCGCATGCCGAGGATGGCGCCGTTGAGAAAGATGTTCTCGCGCCCGGTCAGTTCGGGATGAAAGCCGGTGCCGACCTCGAGCATGCTGGCGACGCGTCCGTTCAGCTCGATACGGCCCGCGCTCGGCTCGGTGATGCGGCTGATCACCTTGAGCAGCGTCGACTTGCCGGCGCCGTTGCGGCCGATGACGCCGGTGACCTCGCCGCGTCTGACCTCGAACGAGACGTCCTTGAGCGCCCAAAAATCCTCGATCGTCGGCTGCCGGTATTTTTTTTGCTTGCGACGGAAAAGATCGCGGACTCCGTCGGAGAGCACATCGCGCAACGCGACGTAGCGTTCGCGGCGCTGGCGCCGGATGCGGTATTTCTTGCCGAGTCCGGCGATCCTGATGGCCACGTCGGATGTCATGGTTCAGTACTTCAGCCGGTAGTAGACGTACTTGATGACTTCGTTCTGAAACGTGACGACGCCGTCCTCGGTCTGCCACCAATCGTTCCGGGTGTAGTCCGGCGGATCGACCGCCGGCACCAGAACGACGGCGTCGTCGCCGAAGATGTGGTGCATGATCCAGCGCAGCCGACGCGCAGCGAAAATATCGGTTGGCACCAGGACGGTGTGGGCGCCGGTATGCTTGGCCCAGTCGTGCAACGCCGCTGCCTCGGCGTAAGTATCTTTCAGATTGCTGCCGAACGGCTCGATTGCGGCCGCGGGCACGCCGAGCTTCTCGAGCACCTCAATATTTTCGCGCACGTGCGAGCGCAACACGCCGAGCCGTTCGGCCGGGCTGGCGCCGATATTCGAGACCAAAATTTTCGGCACCAGGCCGCGGCGATAGAACTCGGCTGCCGCGAAGGGCCGGTATTCAAGGCCGCCGCCGAGAACCACCGCCGCATCGGCCGGCGCCGGTGCATCCGACACGATCCACAGCGCCGCCGCCTCGCGCAGCAAGGCGTGCCGTGCAGTCCAGCCCGCAGCCGCCAGCAGCACCACGGCAAGCAAACATCCGACACCAGCACGCCACGCCCGCCCGGACCGGCGCCGCGCTGCAACCTCGACCCCGTTCCGCTCGGTGGAAACCGTCATATGCGATCGGCGAAACTGTGTTCCATGCGGCGGAAGTACCACAGCCCGAGCATCAGCACCGCGGCGGCGACAGCGGCGGAGATCGCCAGGGTCTGCGGATTGAGGCCGACGCGGCCGCCGAGCAGCGACCAGCGAAAGCCGTCGATGATGCCGACCATCGGATTGAGCGCATAAAGCGCCCGCCATTGCGCCGGCACATCGCTGGTCGAGAAGGCGATCGGCGACACGAACAGGCCGAACTGCACCATGAACGGCACGATGTAGCGGAAGTCGCGGTACTCGACGTTGAGCGCGGCAAACAGCAACCCGAGACCAAGCGACAGGCCAAAGGCGAGAAGCAAAAAAATCGGCAGCGCGGCGAGCTGCCATCCCGGCAGGAAGCGATACCAGAGCATAAGAAGCAGCAGAAGCACCAGCGTGATGGCGAAGTCGATCACCGTCGTCGCCACCGCGGCCAACGGAATAAGCAGGCGCGGGAAGTAGATTTTGGAGATCAGATTGGCGTTGCCGATCAGGCTGCCGGCCGCTTCCGACAACGCGCT
>JASHSE010000384.1 GCA_030036975.1 Xanthobacteraceae bacterium
CACACCGACACGCTCAACGAATCGGGCTTCGTCGAGGACACGATCAAGGCGTTCAAGGGCCGCACCATTCACGCCTTCCACACCGAGGGCGCCGGCGGCGGCCATGCGCCCGACATCATCAAGGTGGCGGGGCTGAAGAACGTGCTGCCGTCCTCGACCAATCCGACCAAGCCTTACACGAAGAACACCATCGACGAGCATCTCGACATGCTGATGGTGTGCCACCACCTCGATCCGTCGATCGCCGAGGATTTGGCCTTCGCCGAAAGCCGCATTCGCAAGGAGACGATCGCGGCCGAGGACATCCTGCACGACATCGGCGCGCTGTCGATGATGTCGTCGGACAGCCAGGCCATGGGCCGGCTCGGCGAGGTCATCATCCGCACCTGGCAGACCGCCGACAAGATGAAGAAGCAGCGCGGCCGCCTGGCGGCCGAAAAGGGCGACAACGACAACGCGCGCGTCAAGCGCTACGTCGCCAAGTACACGATCAATCCCGCCATCGCGCACGGCGTTGCAAAACTCATCGGCTCGGTGGAGCAGGGCAAGCTGGCCGATCTCGTGCTGTGGTCGCCGGCGTTCTTCGGCGTCAAGCCGGATTGCGTGATCAAGGGCGGCTCGATCGTGGCAGCGCCGATGGGCGATCCCAATGCCTCGATACCGACGCCGCAGCCGGTGCATTATCGGCCGATGTTCGGTGCTTTCGGCCGCGCGCGCACCGCCTCGTCGGTGGTGTTCGCCTCGAAAGCCGCCGTGCAGGCCGGCCTCGGTAAAAAACTCGGCATCGAGAAAGAGCTCTTTGCGGTTGCGAATACGCGCGGCAAAATTTCCAAAAAGAGTATGATCCATAACGACGCCACGCCCGACATCGAGGTCGATCCCGAGACCTATGAAGTCCGCGCTGACGGCGAACTGTTGACTTGCGCGCCGGCCGAGGTGCTGCCCATGGCGCAACGTTATTTTTTGTTCTGAGCGAGGCCGGCTGCCATGCTGCGCGCGACCGCGATGAAGCCGGCTTCGGCATGGACGGGCGCCGCGGCCGATCGCGTCGTGCTCGATCACGGCGACCGGCACTGCCGGCGCGTCACGCTGACCGGCGCCGGCGGGCTGGCTTTCGTCCTCGACCTGCCGACGGCGACGCGGCTCCGTGGCGGCGATGCGCTGGTGCTGGAAGACGGTCGGCTCGTCGAAGTCGTCGCCGCGCCCGAAGCTTTGTTCGAAATTCGCTGCGCCGATCCGCAGCATCTCGCCCGCGTCGCCTGGCATTTCGGCAATCGTCATGTGCCGGTCGAGGTGCGCGGCGACGCCTTGCGCATCCGGCGCGATCATGTCCTTGCCGACCTCGCAGCAAAACTCGGCGCGCGCGTCGTCCCGCTCGAAGCGCCGTTCGAGCCCGAAGGCGGCGCTTATGACGATGCCCACCACCATGGCGACGCGCATCACTAGACGGCAAAACCGCGCGCTGCTGCGCTCGCCGTCGCGCAAGCGCGGGCCGGCGTTGCGGCCTAAAAAAAATCCTCACGAGATTGAATCGATTCGAACGCCGCAAGCTCAGCGAACTCCCTCCCTCTTGCGGGGAGGGTTGGGGTGGGGGTCGGGAGGTGAGGCGCAAGCGTCGACGGAAGCGAGTCGCCTCGCGACCCCCACCCCTAGCCCCTCCCCGCAAGGGGGAGGGGAACTAGACCAGGCGGCGCTGCTTCGCCTGATGACATGGCTGTCGCCGGCCTATCCGGTCGGCGCATTTGCCTATTCGAGCGGCATCGAGTGGGCAGTCGAGGCGGGCGACATTACGGATGCAGCAAGTCTGCGGGATTGGCTCGCGATCATGCTGACCGACGGCACCGGCCGTAACGACGCCATCTTTTTCAGCAAGACCCATCGCGCGTTGGCGTGCGGCGACGACGCCGCGCTGGTCGAAGCGGCTGAGCTCGCGGCGGCGCTGACGTCGAGCCGAGAACGCCATCTCGAGACGACCACATTGGGACGCGCTTTCGTCGAAGTGACTCAAGCGGCATGGCCGTGCGACGCCCTGAACAGGCTCAAGCTGCTGTGGCCCGGGCCGATCGCGTATCCGGCTGCCGTCGCTGCCGCCTGCGCCGGCCATGCCATCCCGCTTGCTCCCGCATTGCAAGCTTTTCTCACGGCGCTCGTCTGCAACTGGATCTCCGCCGGCATGCGGCTGATCCCGCTCGGCCACACCGACGGCCAGCGCCTGATCGTCGCGCTCGCGCCGGCCGTCGCAACGACCGCCGAGGCAGCCTTGGCGGCGACGCTGGATGACATCGGTAGCGCCGCCTTTCGCGCTGACCTCGCCAGCATCAAACACGAAACCCAGTACACGCGCTTGTTCCGCAGTTGATTGAATGGAGAAAGCATGCGCAATCCCAATGGTCCGCTGCGCGTCGGCATCGGGGGGCCGGTCGGCTCGGGAAAAACCGCGCTGATGGATGGGTTGTGCAAAGCGATGCGCGAGCGCTACCAGCTCGCCGCGATCACCAACGACATCTACACCAAATGGGACGCCGAATTTCTGCTGCGCTCGGGCGCGCTCGCCGCCGAGCGCATCATGGGGGTCGAAACCGGGGGCTGCCCGCACACTGCGATCCGCGAGGATGCCTCGATGAACCTCGCCGCGGTGGCGCAGATGCGCGCCAAATTTCCCGATCTCGACCTGGTGCTGATCGAATCCGGCGGCGACAACCTGGCGGCGACGTTTTCTCCCGAGCTGGCCGACCTGACGATCTACGTCATCGACGTTGCCGCCGGCGACAAGATTCCGTCCAAGGGCGGCCCTGGCATCACGCGCTCCGACCTTCTGGTCATCAACAAGATCGACCTCGCGCCCTATGTCGGCGCGTCGTTGGCGAAGATGCAGGCCGACGCCAGGACGATGCGCGGCGAGCGGCCATTCGTGCTGACCAATCTGCGGCGCGGCGAAGGTTTGCCAAGCATCGTCGACTTCATCGAGCGCAAAGGCGGGCTGGGCTCCTGAGACCATGACTCTCAATAGTTAACCTCATCCTGAGGTGCTCGCGCGCAGCGCGAGCCTCGAAGGACGAGGCCGAGGCGCCGCGGCCTACATCCTTCGAGGCTCGCTTCGCTCGCACCTCAGGATGAGGGCAATGCTACGCGTTATCGTCAAACGTCGCTCTGACGCCTACGCCGCCAGCGCACGCGCCAGGTTTCCGATCACTTCCGCAATATCCTTCAGACCGTTGAGCCGCGGCGAGCCGGCCATGTGCGGTGTCAGGATGACATTGTCGAACTTAAGCAGCTCGTC
>JASHSE010000385.1 GCA_030036975.1 Xanthobacteraceae bacterium
CAATGACGACTGCGTTCGCCTGATCGTCGAACAGGCCAAGGCGAGCGGCTTCTCAAAGGCCTTGTTCTTGATTCACGGCTTCAACAATGATTTCGAGTATGTCGCCAGCCGGGGCTTGAAGCTTGCAGCCGATCTCGACTATGCTGGCGTCGTCGTTCTTTGGAGCTGGCCATCGGAGGGCTCGGCCTTCGGCTACGGCTACGACGAGGATTCCGCGACCTGGAGCGAGCCGCATTTGGCCGACCTGGTGCGTGACTTGGCGGCAGCCGCGCCAAATCTGCAACTCGATTTTGCCGCCCACAGCATGGGCAGTCGCATCCTGTTGCAAATGCTGCGCGAGTTCGGTCAGGCGCGGGAGAAATTGCCGATCGGCGCCGCCATTTTCGCCGCGCCCGACGTCGCGCAAGATGTCTTCAAGGAGCAGATCCGGCTGGCGCGCAAAATTGCCAACATCCGCACGCTCTACGCCTCGGAATATGATCACGCGATCCAGATTTCCGAAAGCTATCACAAGGCGCCGCGCGCCGGCAGCGGCGGCGCCGATATTCTCGTCAGCGGCGCCGTCGAGTCAGTCGACGCCGAGCTCAGTGGCCACTCTTACGTGTTTGATGAACCAAAGGCGATTCACGACTTCAAGGAAGTCGTGAATCAGGAGATCGGGGCGTCAAGCCGCGGCCTGGAAGCGCGCGCCAAGAACGGCACCACTTATTGGGTCATCGAACCCTAAATCAGCCGCGCGCCAAGTCAACCATCACGAAATAGACGGCGATTGCCGCGAGCGCCGCCCCGAACACAAGGCGGCGCGCCCTCAAGGATGGCGCCAGCGCAAAAACCCGATGCCGACAAAGTAGATCGCCAGAACGCAGAGGATGGCCGTGATCCAAGAGCTCGGCTCGAGATTGCGCCACACGGCGACGAGCGCCAGCAGTGCCCACAACACCAATGCCGCCACGGTCAGCATCCGTAAGCGCGCAATGCGGACCGGATGGATGAAGTGCACTGGCGCGAAGGTGAGGACCGCCAGCGCCGCGACGATCGCTGCCGCAATCCAACCCGGCAGCTTCAGCAGAAACAGATAGAACACGGCGACATTCCAAATCGCCGGAAAGCCGCGGAAATAATAGTCGGCGGTCTTCATCCGGCGATCGGCGAAGTAGAGCGCGCCGGTAACGACGACCACAAGGCCGAGCGGCACCGCGACGGGCTGCGGCAGCAGGCCGCCGGCGACGAGTGCATAGGCCGGCACGAACACGTAATTCAGCACGTCGACCACCAGGTCGAGTACCTCGCCCGACCAGCGCGGCAAGATTTCCACCACGCGCAGCCGCCGCGCCAAGCTGCCGTCGATGCCGTCGATGGCGAGCGCCAGGCCAAGCCACACAAACATCGCCGACCAGCGCGCCCCGACCGCCGCAAGAAGCGCGAACAGCGCGCAGCCGGCGCCGCAGGCGGTGAAGACGTGCACCGCAAAGGCGGCTGCCGTCGGCTTCACGGGTGTTCGCGGTGAACCAAAGGGGGCCATCGCGCTTGAGACTACCGTGCGCACCGGCTCTGTCATTGGTATTTTGCGGCGTTGGTGTATGGCAATCGCCCAAGGGTACGACCGGAATGGCAGGTGTGAACACAGTCGCAGGCAAATTCGACGCCGAAGTCGCTATCGTGGGCGGCGGACCCGCGGGGCTGGTGTGCGCCATCGCGCTCAAAGCGGCGGGCGTCGACGCGCTGCTCGTCGCGCCGGCAGCGGCGCCGGACCATCGCACCACGGCGCTGCTCGCCGGCTCCGTCACGGCGCTGACGATGCTCGGCGTGTGGCAAGGCTGCCGGCCCCATGCGGCGCCGCTGCGCGCCATTCGCATCGTCGATGACACAGCGCGACTCATTCGCGCCCCCGAAGTCTTGTTCTCCGCCGCGGAAATCGGGCTCGATGCGTTCGGCTGCAATGTCGAGAACCGGCACCTTTTGGCCGCGCTCGAAGCGCGCGTCGCCGCGCTTGCCGTTCCGCGGATTAGCGCCGCAGCCCTCGCGGTAACGGCCGACGACGATGCGATCAGCATCGTTCATGCTGCCGGTACGGTGCGGGCGCGGCTTGCGATCGGCGCCGACGGCGCGCGCTCGCTCTGCCGCGCCGCGGCCGGCATCGCCACGAAGCGGCACAGCTATCCGCAAGCGGCGCTGACGCTCAATCTCAGCCATGCCCGCCCGCACGACGACAGTTCGACCGAATTCCACACGCCTGACGGCCCGTTTACGCTCGTTCCCCTGCCCGGCCGGCGGTCCAGCCTCGTCTGCGTGCTGCGGCCTGAGGACGCGCAAAGGTTACTGGCGCTCGATGATGGTGCCCTGGCCCAAGAGGTCGAGCGCCGCGCCCATTCGTTGTTCGGGGCGATGCAGGTCGAGTCGGGCCGCGGCCTGTTCCCGCTCGCGGTCGAAACCGCAGACAGCATCGCCCACGGCCGCATTGCCCTCGTCGGCGAGGCCGCGCACGTGGTCCCGCCGATCGGCGCGCAGGGCCTCAATCTCAGCCTGCGCGACGCCGCCGCCATCGCCGAGATCGTCGCCGAGGCGCGCCACGAAAGCCGCGACGTCGGCGCGACCGCGGTGCTCGCCCGTTATGCGACAGAGCGCCGCGCCGACGTGGCGAGCCGCATCTTCGCCGTCAATATCCTCAACCGCAGCCTGTTAACCGACCTTATTCCTGCTCAGGGGCTGCGCGGGCTATCGCTTTACCTCGTCGACCGGATCGGGCCGCTACGCCGCGCGTTGATGCGCGAGGGCGTGGGGCCGCGGTTAATGCGCGGCGCGCGGGTCTGAGCAGCAACTATGATTCCGCTTCGTGCTTGACGGCCGCGGTGCCGTCTTGCAAAGCGGTTTTTGGTTGAACTGTCTGCCAATGCACCAATTCCGCTGACCAAGCGCCCCGGGGTTTTGGCCATGAAAATCCTGGTGATCGACGACCACGTTCTCATTCGCCAAGCGATGGCGGGCGTGCTCAAGAAGCTCAGGCGCGATGCCGTACTGCTCGAAGCGCCGAACTACGCCGAAGCGATGGCCCGGCTCGCCACGCATGCCGACACCGAGCTGATCCTGCTCGATCTCACCCTGCCGGACCGTGAAGGATTTGCAGTGTTGGCCGAATTGCGCGAGCGCTATCCCGGTTCATCGGTCGTGGTGCTGTCGGCCGAGCAGGATCCCGAAAAAGTGCGTCAGGCGCTCGAACTCGGCGCGCGGGGCTATATCCCGAAATCGGCCAAGGCCGACGTCATCATCAACGCGCTGCGGCTCGTCATATCCGGCGGCGTCTATGTTCCGCCGGAAATACTTGGCAGCGCGCTGTCGTCGCCGCCGCAGGCGCCCCATGCCGCGGCCGCCGACAATCGCCTCGCCTCACCCCAAACTGCCGGGCTGACCGAGCGGCAGATCGAAGTTTTGGCGCTGATCATGCAAGGCAAGAACAACAAGACCATCTGCCGCGCGCTCGACCTGGCCGAGCCGACCGTGAAAAATCACGTCACCGCGATCCTGCGCGCGCTCGGCGTGTCGAGCCGGACCGAGGCAGTGATCACCGTCAACAAGCTCGGCTGGAAGATTCCCGAACCCCCGAAGTCGCAATAACGGCGGCAATTACGACGTGCTCCTGCTTGCGGGCGCAATTGCTTCATTGCTCCTTTGTGTTAATCTACGTGTGGTTATCTACACATAAGGCGATAGCGACGGTTCCATGGCCACAAATTTGTCGATTGATCCAGACTTGATCGAACGGGCGCTTGAGGTCAGCGGCGAGCGCACCAAGAAGGCGGCCGTGACCAAGGCGCTGCAGGAATTTATCGCGCGCCGGCAGCAGAAGCGGCTTTTGGATCTGATGGGTAAACTCGAATGGGACGCCGCGTACGACTATAAAGCGGAGCGCTGTCGCCATTAACCTGTTTGTCGATACTAGCGTGTGGTCGCTCGCGTTACGCCGCGATGCGCCTGCTTCGACTGCCGAGGTCACCGCCCTTGTTCGTGCGATTGAAGACGGTGAGACTATTCTCACGACAGGTCTCGTGCTGCAGGAATTGCTTCAAGGCTTTTCGGGTCCAAAAGCCAAGGAGCAAATCTTACATCGCTTTGCCGCAGTACCGCTGCTCGTACCAGACCGCGACGATCACATCCAAGCCGCGGACTTGCGCAACCGTTGCCGTCGCGCCGGTATACAGATCGGCACGATCGATGCCCTACTCGCGCAGCTGAGCATTCGACATAACCTCACGATGCTTTCGACGGACGCCGACTTTCTACGGCTGGCGACTCATTCCGCTTTGCGACTGTGGCAGGCGCCCTAATCTTACTGCGTCAAAAGTTCGGATTGCCCATCAAGATGCTGCCGGAAACACGGCGTTCATGGACCTGCCCTCTCCCCTTGCGGGCCTTGCGGGAGAGGGCGACTCGGCAGTTCAACAACAAAAGTAGGTGAGGGGCGTCGGCCGCAACCCCTCACCGAGCCGAGTTTGTTGCGCGTCTTGCGTCGCCCTCTCCCGCAAGGGGAAAGGGCGCTATAACACGCGCCGGGCTTTCTGACGCAGTAAGACTAAGCCGCTCCGACCGCGTCCCTGACTGCGGCGGACTGCCTGAGCGCATCGGCCAGCATAGCTCGGAGCGCGGTCGGCTCGACCGGCTTGTGCAGCAAAGCCAGGCCGTTGGCTTCGGCCTGTCGCACGACGTCGAGATCGGTGTCGCCGCTCATCAGAAACGCCGGGATCGGCGCGGCCACCGCCTCGCGCAGCCGCGCAATCGCCTCGATGCCGGTCTTGCCGTTGCGCAGGCGATAGTCGGAAATGATCGCATCGGGCGGCGCACCGCAGCGCGACAGGCCATCGAGCACCGCCGATTCATTCGTGCCGGTGACGACGCCGCAGCCCCAGCTCCTGATCAGGCTGCCCATGCCGTCGAGCACCAGCGGATCGTCGTCGATCACGACGATGAGCTTGTTGTTGGCGGCGACGGCGCGCGGCTGTGCCGCAACCTGTGGCGCCGCAACATGATCGGCGGGCGCGACGATCGGCACCGCGACCGCGAAGCACGAGCCTTTTCCGGGCACCGATTTCAACTCGATCGGATGGTCGAGCAGCCGGCACAGGCGGTCGACGATGGCGAGGCCGAGGCCGAGCCCGGTGCTGTGGTCGGCCTCGGATTGCGCCAGGCGATAGAACTCGCTGAAAATGTTCTGCCGCTGGTCGGCCGGAATGCCCGGCCCGGTGTCCCACACTTCGATGCTCAGCCGGTCGCCGCGCCGCCGGCAGCCGAGCAGCACGCGGCCATGGCGCGTGTAACGGATGGCGTTCTGGACGAGATTGGTGACGATGCGTGCCAGCATGACGGCGTCGCTACGAAGCCACACATTGCTCGGCACGATGTGCAGCGGCAAATTCTTCTCGCGCGCCAAACCCGCGCAGGTGGTCTCGACGCGGCGCAGAACATGCGCTGCCGGGAACGTGCTCCAGTTCGGATTCACCACGCCGGCATCGAGCTTGGAAATGTCGAGAAGCGCGTTGAACAGCTCGTTCATGGCGGACAGCGCCCTCTCGATGCCGTCGACAATCTCCCGGCGTTGCGCGGCGTTGCTGCGGCCGCCCAACTGCGCGACGAACAGGCCGAGCGCATGCAGCGGCTGGCGCAGATCGTGCGTGGCGGTCGCCAGAAACCGCGATTTGGCCTTGTTGGCGAGCTCAAGCTGGCGGGTGCGCTCTTCGACCTTCTGCTCCAGCGTGGCGTAGGACTCTTGCAGCCGCTCCGCCATGCGGTTGAACTGGCCGCCGAGCGCTTCGAGCTCGTCGCCGGTATCGATGGAAATGCGCTGCGCCAGATCGCCGCCGCCGATGCGCGCCGCACCGGCCTGCAGCGCCCGGATCGGCACGACCATGCGCCGCGCCAGCAAGAAACCGGCCAAAATCGCGAGCGCCAGCGCGACAAGGACCAGAACGCCGGAGCGGATGGCCGAATTGTATAACGGCGCATAAGCCTCATCGTTCGGCAGGTCGGTGAAGACCAGCCAGCCGGTCGGCGCCACCTTGGCGTAGGCACTCAACATGTCCCGGCCATTGAGATCGACACCGTCCAATGGCCGGTCGGGCAAGCCAGTGGATTCCGCGGCACGCGCCATTCGCACTTGCGGAAAGCCGGACATGTCGATCTTGCGCAACACCTGACTGATATCGGGATGCGCGATCAGCCGAGCCTTGTCATCGACCACATACGCGTCACCGGATTTGCCGACTTTGATTCGCGAAACGACGTCCCAAATGAAGGTGAGGTTCACTTGGGCAATGACGACGCCGTACTCAGGCCGAAGGCCGGCCATCGCGATCGTCATGTACGGTTGTGACTCTTCGACAAAGTAAACAGGGCCGTAGTAGACCTTGTGAGCCTTCGCTTGAATAAATGCGGCATCGTGTGAATGGTCGACGCCACTCTTAATCACATCCGGCGCCTCTCGCGAGATGCGGAATTGTTCTCGTCCAGATGCGTCGAGCTGTACAATTTCGAACAATGCGGGAACCTGACGCAACAGCCGCACGGCATCGAACTGCCATTCGGTGAATGTGCTATCGCTCCACGATAATTGAGTTTCCCAGGCCAACCCCGTGGTAATGTCGTTAAGAAATTGGCCAATCTTTTCTGCCGCGGACCGTGCTTGGCCACGTTGAATTCGAAACAGCAGCGCCTTCTGTGCCTGATAGGAGAACCAGATATCCGATGCGGAATTGATCGCCAACGCAAGACTGACAACGCCGACAAACATCACAACATATTTTCGGAAAAGCCCTCCGGGCGGCGAAGGCGCGGCAGCCGCGCGGGAGTTCGCTCGCTCATTGCTATGGCTCATCCCTCCCCTCGCGTGTACTTGTTCGAACGCCGCCCAGTTCATGACTGTCTTTGTGCGACGTCAGGCTTCACAATCTTGGGATGCCCCGCCATAATTATCATAGCAGGCATCTGCAGCGGTGAAAACGCCTTAAAGGCGCGTCAAAATAGAGCCACGCCATTTCCGTAATTCACCAGCAGACTTACGACGACTTTTGGCGCGGCCGGATTACTTTGAACTCGCTCAATGACGTCAGAGGACCGAATATGATGGAGCGGCGCGCGTTCTTGGCCCTTACCAGTGCAGTCTTAGCAACACGCGCAACGCCGACTCAAGGCCAGCAAGTTAGTCGTACTCGCACAGTCGGCGTCCTCATGGGTCTTACAAATGATGGGGAGTCTAAAGCTCGCATTGCTGCCATCGAGCAGGGCCTCGCAAAGAGGGGTTGGCTTGTTGGTCAAAACCTGCGCCTTGAGTGTCGGTTTGGTAACGATGACGGCGCGCGCATGCTCAGCTTGGCCAAAGAGCTCGTCGCGCTTCATCCCGATGTGATTATCGGCCACAGTACTCCAGTCGTTGCGGCTCTTCGCCAAGTCACACAGACGATTCCCATTGTATTCGTTGTCGTCGGCGATCCACTCGGCAGCGGCTTTGTAACGAGCATCGCTCGGCCGGGGGGCAACATCACGGGATTTACGGTCTTGCAGCCGACGATTACCGGAAAGTATCTGTCGATTCTAACCCAGCTGGGAGCGCGGCTGAACCGCGTCGAAGTTTTGTACAATCCGCAATACTTTCCGCACGAGGCAACCTCCTATCTACAGGCATTTATCCAATCGGCAAAGGAATTCAATATCACCCCTGCTACAGCTGTCATTCAAACCACGAAGGATGTAGAAGAGGCCATGATAGACCTCAGCTCGATCCCCGGAAGCGGCCTCATTGTCTTTCCCGGAAATTTCCCGACGGTGCATCGCGCGCTCATCATTTCACTCGCCGCTCGCTTGCACATACCTGCTATCTATCCATACCGCTATTTCGCGCGTGACGGCGGCTTGGTGTCCTACGGCGTTGATATTCTTGATTTGTTCAGACGCGCACCGAGTTACGTTGATCGCATTCTCCGCGGTGCCAAGCCAGGAGATCTTCCGATCCTAGCGCC
>JASHSE010000386.1 GCA_030036975.1 Xanthobacteraceae bacterium
TCGCATCCCTATGTCATGGCGGCGATGAACGAATTTCTCCGCACCCTCGACACGCCGCAGGCGCGCGCGCTCTACAGCGATCTCGACGCGACCTGGAACCACCGGGCGTCGCAGCTCAACGCAACGCTCGAACAGGCGGGCGTGCCGGTGCGGGTCGCCAACATGTCGTCGATCTGGACGGTCTGCTATACGCAGCCCGGCCGATACAATTGGATGCTGCAATATTACCTGCGCGCCGAGGGTTTGGCACTGAGCTGGATCGGCACCGGCAGGCTTATTTTCAGCCTCAATTATACCGATGCCGACTTCGCCGCGGTGACCGATCGGTTTGTCGCTGCCGCCAAGGCCATGAACGATGACGGCTGGTGGTGGTGCGATCCGGCGCTGACCAACAGCTCGATCAAACGCGCGATCTTCAAAGAGATGATCGCACATCGCCTGCTGCTCGGGCGCCGCAAACGCAAAGCGGTATGAGCCGCGCTCAACTCGTGCGCGGCAATTCCTCGGCCGTCTCGTCATCCCATTGGTCGCCGATGCCGGGATCGATCAGCTCGCCGCGCAGCAGCGCCAGCGGCGCCTTGTGGTAAAGCTTGATGTCGTGGAACGGGTCGGTGAGAATTTTGGTCGCCCACACCAGTCCGGTTTGCACGTCCTTGATGAGGAACAGCTGAACGCTGCGGAAGACCACGCCGCTGACGCCGAGCCCGAGCCAGATCAGGCCGATCTGCCGGATCAACTCGGTTTTGCTGCCGGCGGGCGCAAACAGGCCGAAGAACGTCGGATTGAAATAAAGCGACAGCGGCGACAGCGCCCAGATCGTCAACAACACGACCTTGCGCTGCAGATTGTAGCCGACTTTGATCTCTTCCTTGTATTCGTGGCTGGCGTCGTTGACCTGGTCGTAGCCCTTTGGCTCGAAAAAGAAATGGCCGGTCTGCCGCGTCGTCATGGCGACCAGCCAGCCGGCCAGCGCCGAGACCGCGGGATCCTTGAACAGCATCACATAAGAGAACAGGAAGCTGAGCGCACTGACGAAATGCAGCGATTGATTGATCCTGCTGTGATGATAGTAGCGATGATCATCCCACCGCTGGGTCCGGAGCGTCTCAAGAAAGCCGGCCATATGTGTCCTCCCCATTAAAGGCATCAGGCAACGCTATGGCGATTCGATGAATCCGGCGTGACAGTACCGGACGGACCGGCGCCATTTCCGGCCGCGAAGCGGCGAAGGAGAAACCTGTGCCTGTGGCGGCAGCCGCGGTGCGATGGCGCGCCGCGAGCGAACTTCAGGCAACGGCGCGCGCCGGCGCGGCGTGTCCGTTCTGCGCACCATCGCCCTTGGTGAAGCGGATCAGCGAGAAATGGCCGAACGGCGGCATGGCGCGGCGCTCGATCAGCCGCACGCCGTGAGTTCTTTTCGCCCACTGCGCATAGCGCTGGAACGAAAACTCGGTGCGCCAACCGAGCTTGCGCGCCGCCGGCGCAAACCACTTCTCCAGCGCCCGGCGCAAGCCGGCCTCGGCGCCGACGCGGCTCACCAGGATGATTTCGCCGCCGGGGCGCAAGACGCGGGCGAATTCGTCGAGCGTGGCTTCGGGATTGGGCACGGTCGTGATGACATATTGGGCGACAACGACATCGAACGAGCCATCGGGAAAATCCAGATGTTCGGCATCCATGACCTCGAGCGACTCGACATTATCGAGACCATATTCAGTCACCCGCTGCTGCGCCTTGCGCAGCATCGGTTCGGAAATGTCGACCCCGCAGATGCGCAGGTCCGACGAATAATACGGCAGCGATAATCCGGTCCCGACCCCGACCTCGAGGACCCGGCCGCCGACGCGCTGCGCGGCCGCGATCGCGGCATGGCGTCCTTGTTCGAACACGGCGCCGAAGACGAGGTCGTAAAGCGGCGCCCAACGCGCGTAAGCCTTGGTAATGGTTTCCTTGTCGAGTTCGGCGCGCAGGGCATCAGTCATGGCGTGTCCTTCCTTTCCTTCGAGCCTGTTCAGTCAACCGAGCGCCTGACCGGTCAGCTCGGCCGCATTCGCAACGCGGATATCGGCACTGGCAACCTTGCGGACATGCCCGATGAATTGCCGCGCGCTGTTTTCCCAGGAGTATTGCAGCGCGAAGGCGCGGCAGGCCTCGCGTGAGATATTCAGCGCTCCGAGACAGGCGGCGCGCAAATCCTCGCTCAGCACGCCGACCGGGTGGACGCCGATGACATCCTTCGGTCCGGTCACCGGGAAGGCCGCGATCGGCACGCCGCTCGCCAGCGCCTCGAGCTGCACGATGCCAAACGTATCGGTGCGGCTCGGAAAGACGAAGACATCGGCCGCCGCCAAATGGCTTGCCAGCGTGCCGTTTTCCAGTTGGCCGAGAAATTTCGCGTCCGGAAAGCGGGACTTCAGCTCCGCTTCCATCGGACCTGTGCCGATCACGACCTTGCTGCCGGGAAGGTCGAGCGACAGGAAGGCGTCGAGATTCTTCTCCACGGCGACGCGGCCGACGCAGATGAAAATCGGCCGCGGAAATTCCATGGCAATGGCGCGATCCGGCCTGAACAGCGCGGTGTCGACCCCGCGCGTCCACATTCCGAGGTTATTGAAGCCGCGTTCGCCGAGTTCGCTCATCAACGACGGCGTGGCCACCATCGTGACCGTCGCCGCAGCATGAAAACGCCGCAGCACCGCATAGATCCACTGCTCCGGCACCGGCACACGAGCGGCAATATATTCGGGAAATCGGGTGGTGTAGCTCGTCGTGAACGGCCGGCCATGGCGGCGGCAATAGGCGCGCACGGCATGGCCGATCGGCCCTTCGGTGGCGATGTGAATGGCGTCGGGCCGGGCCTCTTCTATGCAGCGGGCGATCCGGCTGCGGCGGGGAATAGCGAGGCGCAGCCCCGGATAGGTCGGTACCGGCACGGTCCGAAACCCTTCGGGCGAGAGGAATTCGACCGTCACACCAAGGCTGCGTGCGGCGCGCTGCAGCGCCATCAATGTTCGCAGGACGCCATTGACCTGCGGGTACCATGCATCGGTGGCGATGAGGACGCGCATTTATCGTTTCCGGAAAGCGTTCCGGTCCTCAAATCCGAATCGTGTGACACCACCATTATGAATTCATGTCTCAATTGTGTGACGACGTTGGCCGCCATTGATTTGCACGCGACAGCCAAGGTTCGCCAACGGCCGGATAGCGCCTTGCGAGCGTTGGTGGTGATGCGCTTTGCATTCACGCGATAGAGGCATGTCAGGTTTCCGACATGAGAGCCTCATTGCCGCCCAGGATGGACAAATTATTCCCAATGTTTCCAAATCTGTGATAGGGAGACAATGAAGGACTCCTGTGTCGGTGGGAGTTGATCGCTTTGGTCTTCGCTTCAAAAAAATACGACGGGGAATCGTCGGCGAGCGTCGTGGCCCGGGAGAGTCGCCCGGAAAACGTTGCTTGCTGACGCGCGTGCCACGTCCGCCGTCAGGTACGCGGGCGATAATGTCCGCATGCCGAGCGGTGCGTGGTCAATTGCGAAGCTCGGTTCGTCACGAACCGAAACTCAGGAGCAAAGGGAGGCAAACGTGCAAATCGTGCGTAAGAGAAGTGGACTAACGGTGAGACGGCTCGCCTGTTTCGCTGTGGTTGCTCTGTTCGCCGTACCAGCCGTGGCTCTGGCAGACCCGTTTTTCACGTTGAAGACCACGGTGACCATAACGGGAAATGCACTGAGCTCGTTCGACATCAGTTGGGTCGACCCGGAAACCCATACCTACACCCTTTCTGACCGGTCCAATAAGGCAGTCGACGTGATCAATACCCAAACCCTGGCCCAGACCAAGTTGCTTGCGGGCCAATTTGCCGGGGTCGTCTCGACTATAGCCGGTGTCACATGCCCACCGAATGCTTGCGACGGTCCGAATGGCAATCTCGTTTTCAACAACAAGGGGGTAGAGGAAGTTTGGGCCGGAGACGGTGCGACACAGGCTTGCACGGGCCGGGAGACTCCCACCAAGGGAATAGTCACTCAGTCCCAGATTCAAGCTCTGAACTATTCAACCAACTGCAGCACTGTCAAAGTGATCAACTTAAAGACTGGAGACCTCATCGCCAAGATCCCGACCGGTGGACTTTTTAGAGATGACGAACTCTGCTACGATCCGGCCGACCACCTGATTCAGATCGCCAACGACAGCGATCTGCCTTATCCCTATATCAACTTCATCTCGACCGATACCTATAAGGTCGTCAGGCAGGTCAACTTCGATGGTCTCCCCGGCGACGGCCCGGCAGCCACGAATGGAATCGAGCAGTGCCAGTGGATTCCCGCAAACGGGATGATCTACAGGAATGTTCCGGAAGTAAACGGTGACGGCAATGATGACGCGCCCGGGCACGTCGTCATCTTCAATCCGAAGACGCTGGACATCGTCAACCAATTCGTCATCCCCCTCGCCCAATGTGCGGGACCGCAGGGGATGGCCGTCGGCCCATTTCCGCAGATTATGGAGGGCTGCAATGCAATGGGACCGCCTGAGACTCCTGCTGGCTGCTCTATCTCTACCAACTGCACCGGGAGCGGTCCGCAAAATACGGTGGTGATCGATGCAAGAAACGGCAACGTCATAAAAACGCTCGTCAACCAGGGAGGCAACGACGAAGTCTGGTTCAATCCAGGCAACGGGCTTTATTTCCTGGCCGAGGGGCAGAATGCCATCGCCACGCAGCTTGGCATCGTCAGTTCCTTCCCCGGCATCAATCTCCTGCAGGACGTCGTCGTTGCGCAGCCGCCGGGCTCCGGCCACGCCCATTCGGTAGCCGCCGACCCGACGACGAATGAAGTCTTCTTCCCTATCCCCAACAATGTGGAAAGCACCGGCAACCAGGATCCTTGCCCCACTCCGGCGCAAGGCTGCGTCGCCATCTACTGGACGCAATACCCGCAATATTCGCAACGATGACGGGCGTCACCTAGCCCCATAGCGAGGCGATCCAAAATGAGAGTTGACGCCGCGGCCGCGAGGCCGCGGCGTTTTAAATTGAACGAACGAGGCTTCAGGCCAATGCAGGTCTGGACGTCGCCGTTTTTCCGAGAGTTTTTTTACCGAGCCCGTCATCCGCGGTGGCCGCCTCGCACGCGTCGTTTCTGCTGCCGGTGTGGCTGGAGAAGAACTAGGGAAATTGGTCCGCGTTTGGCGGTGGCGGTTGCAAGCTCAATCGCGGTCTTAAGCACTGTGGTGCCAATCGTTAGTGAGATTGGTGAGGCGCGCTCCAGGAGTCCCTGAAACGATTCAGGACAACGCAACTTCAGTTCAGCATTGTAAAGACGAAGAACATAGACGGAACAAGGCGTTGATCCGGTGGGCCGAATTGCCTTCCCGTCGCTCGTCGGAGCCACAGTTTCTACGACTTCATGATCCGCATGTCAGCAGGTCTGGCGCTCCTTCAGTGACAAATGACAGAGGATAACGTAAAGTAAATAAACGATATTTTCGATATAAGAGACTATTCTTGACAATGGTCTCGTATCACGATATATGATTCGCAAATTCTCGCTCAACAAGGACGCCGCACGGACGGCAAGCCGTGCGGCAGGGGCGAGTGCGGTGCCTGCGCGCAGGCTTGCCCCCTGCGCCCGGGCGGCTCCGGGCATCACGCGCTCCGGTACTACGGCCGGAGTGAGGGGTGCTGCCTCTGGACTGGGACAGGAAGGGGCGGGTAACGCCCGCCTAGCGAACACCGAGCGTCCGCGTCCCAGGAAGCCTGGCCTGGAGCTGAGCCGGCAAGGTGACAACCGGCCGGCGAGAGCCGCGATGGAACGCCGAGAGGCGAGCCGCCCCCTGCCTCCCCTCCCCCGCAAGCGGGGGACGGTAGGCAGGGGGCGGCGCCGCGCCCGCAGCCGCGGCGAACGGTAACGTTCGTCCGCGGTGGCGCGGATCGTGACTACGCGTCTCTCGGCGTTCCGTCTCCTTTTTTCTTTTCTTTTTTCTTCTTCTTCGTAGCCCGGATGAGCGAAGCGACATCCGGGATCGATCGTGAAGCCTGCAACGCCGCTCCCGGATATCGCTTCGCTCATCCGGGCTACGGCTACTACGGCTACGGCCGTGCGATCAAACAAACCTCGGGCGCAACAAACGCGCCGCGAGAACGATGCCGCTCATCTTCTCCCGCTGCGCTTTGCGGGGGAGGATGAAGCGGCACGACATTGACACCCCGCGGACGGATGGCGCACAACAAATCGCGTGTGTTTTTCTTTGGAACGGTCGATGATGACGCAACGAAAGCCGGTCGCGTTCGGCGATCTGCGCGGCTGGATCAAGGCGCTCGCAGCGGCGGACGAGCTGCACACGGTCGACGCCGAGGTCGACTGGAACGTCGAGCTCGGCACCGTGGCGCG
>JASHSE010000007.1 GCA_030036975.1 Xanthobacteraceae bacterium
AGCGCCGGGTGCTGATAGACGACGGAGACGCCGGCCTCGCGCATTCGGCGCGGATTGGGAGCCTCCACCCGGTTGCCGTCATAATAGATCGCTCCCGCGTCGGCGCGCAGCACGCCGGCGGCGATGCCGATCAAAGTCGATTTACCCGCGCCGTTCTCGCCGACAATGGCGTGAACCTCGCCGGGCATGACCAGCACGTCGACGCCTTTCAACGCCCGCACCGGCCCAAAGCTCTTGCGCACGGCGGCAAGCGTCATGACCGGCACCTGCGCCGTGGTAGGGACATCCGCCGCCGTTGGCGGTGCAGCGGCGCGTCTCACGTCATGCATGGCGCACCCGCCGCGTCAGTTCGGGAAGCGCGACGCCGCTCAACACGATGACTGCATCGGCCAAATCTTCGGCGGAACCGCCGAAGCCGAGCGCGGTCACCAACTGCGCCAGATAGGTCAGGAAGAAAGCGCCAATGACCGTCGCCACAACGCTGCCTTTGGTGAGACCGCCCAAAGAGTTGCCGCCGACCACGACCGCGGCGATCGTACCCAAGAGATACGGCAAACCGCACAACACTGTGGGCGAGACCAGATATCCCGACAGCATGATTGCCGCGGTGGCGTACATGAGCCCGGCAAGCGCATAGGTGGCGATGCTGTAGGTCCTCAGCGCCACGCCGACGGCATGGGCCGCGGACGGATTGACGCTGACCGCGATGAATCGGCGTCCGATCGTGGTGCGGGTCAATACGAAGACGGTCAGGCCGGCCACCAGCAGCAACACCCAGACGGTGGTTGGGACGTAGAGAAATCGTGCTTCGAAGAAGCTGACCATCATCGGCGGCGACTGCACCGAGGCGCCGGTCGATACAAAATAGGTCAAACCAAACAGGATCGCGTTGATGCCGATCGTGGTCACCAGGGTCGGTACGCGCAACAGCGCAACGATGATACCGGTTACCGCACCGATCGCGGCGCCGGTCGCCAGCGCCAAGGCGATGTAGAAAACCACCACGGCGGGATCGTTGCTGCCGTTGGGCAGCTTGGTCGCGATCACGGCGGCAAAGGACATGACGCCGGCGGTGGACAGATCGAGACCGCGTTGCTGAATGACCAAATGCTGGCCGATCGAGGCGACGGCGAGTATGGCGAAATACGGCAGCGTCGACAGGATCGCCGCCGCATTGATCGTGCTCGGCGCGGCGATGCCGCCGATCAGCACCAGAAGCGCAGTCGCAACGAACGACTTCAGCGCCAGCGGATATTCGCTCAGATCCTTGCTCAGGCCGGGCATGCGCAGACGGAATATTCGAGCGTCCGGCATGTCCCACATCCGACCCTGGTACTAGCCCCCGCCGCCCCCTTTCGCCGCGCCAGCAGGAGACGCGTTTACGACGGAACGGCGCGGCACCTTCGGCGATGCTGAGTCCAAGCGCCGTGCGGGCGATATTTTATACCCAGTCCCGCTTCAGTGCATTGCTGTCAGCGGCCTCGCACGGTCCCGACCTGGCAAGACCAGCACCGGTGTGCCCCCAAAGACTCGGCGCCCCCAAGACTCGGCGCCCCCAAGATTCGGTGCCTCGGCGGCGCAGCCGTTGCACTGCACCGCCGCAAGCGACATGCACACTATTTGCCGCCCAAAGCCTTGATCTGTTGCGCTTTGCTCAGCATCGAAGACGGGATCGAATCCATGGGCATCGACTTGTCGCACTTCACCGCCAGCTTGGGATCGCTGGATGTTGTGTCCTCGGTGAAGGACAACGAAATCAAGCTCGGCTCGGGGTCGTCGAGGCCCTCGGCCGCGGCGACCGCCTTGCGCAACGCCAGCCGAACCATCCAGGTGTGGGCGTCGATGCTTGCCATTTTCATCTCGGGATGATCGGCAGCAAGGCAGCTCAAATCCATCAGCGACTGTCCGACATACACCGGCAGCGGCTTGCCGGCGGCAAGGAAAGCCCGAATTGGACCAGTGGTCTCACTGTACACGCCGTCAATCTGCGGATATTTGGCGATCAGGGCGGCGGTCTTCTGTTGCGCCATGGCCGGATCCCAATTGGTCGGCACCGGCTCCTGTTCCAGCACCTTGATGCCCGGATATTTGGCGAAGACCGGCCGCCAGCCCAGCGTCTGCGCCGCCGTCATCGGATTACCCGGCGTGCCGCCATACATGATGATATTGCCCTTGCCGTGCAGCGTCTTGACCAGCCATTCGGCCGCCATGGCGCCGACCTGCGCCTGACTTTCGGTGGCGCGATCAAGGTAGTCCTTGCCGATCACGCCCGGGAAATTGTCGCCGGTGTCATAGGGCACCACGGCGACGCCGGCCGAGGTCGCCTCGCGGGTGGCTTTGAGAATGGCGGCGCCGCCGTCGAGGAACGTGACAATGACCGCGTATTTCTGCGCAATCAGGCCCTCGATATCGGCAATCTGCTTCTCAGGCTTGAATTCGCCGTCGGTATAGCGGTTCTCGGTGATGGTGCTGCATTTCGAGGCTTCGTCCTCGAATTCGGCGCGGGTGAGGTGGCGCCAGTAATTGCCGCCCCAGCCGTCGGATAGCGCCACCTTAATCGGCCTCGTCCCGCAGAATTTGGACATCGGCAGGAAGTCGGCGACGGTGCCTTTCTTGTCCGGCGCCAGATTGGCTTTGGTGATGTCGACGGCGTAAGCCGCCGAGGCCATCGCAAACGACAGGCCCAAAGCGGCAACGCCAAACGACAGATTGCGTGCTGACAACATATGTTCCTCCCGTCGGCATCTGAATTTGATTCGGCTTGATCGCGCCAGCATGTGAAGGTCGTGCCGTACTGGCAAACCGGGATGTCTCAGATGACCTTAACCAGAATACTCGCTTTGTGGCCGGTGCCAAGCTCTTAAAGCCGTTCATCTCGAGGAGAATTATTTGTGGGCCATGGCCCTTTATTCTTGATTTTTGTGGGCAAAGCAGGCCGTCTGGCGTTACTTGGGTCGGTAGCCATGGCCACGGGGCACCAGCCGGAAAATGATCGCCGCGCCCCTGGCGGCGCATGTTGTCGGGCCGGCGGGGTCGATCTGCCCAATCTCCCGCGCTCGACATCGGGATCGAGGATATCGCCCACGGACTGGCGCGCATGGACTGGCGCGCATGCGGAGGAAGAAGCGACGATCAAGTCAGTCGCAGGGCCTCCTGCGTAGCCGCTGCCGACATGCAGGTCTCTAAGACGCATCCAGTCATATCTGTCGATTCTGACCTAAGGAGATATCGATCCTTGGCAGGCGCCCCCCCCCCGCGTGCTACTGGACCTGGAGACGGCATAACGGCTCGGGAGCAACGCTGATGGACGTGGTCAACTTCTACGACCAGCGTTTCAATATCGGCTTCACCAATCAGCAAAAGTAGGACCTGGTGAATTTTCTGAACATGCTGCGACGGTGGCGAGCGATCGCCAGTTAGCCGCAGATGCAGTAACGTCCGCGCTTCATTGACGCGGGTTGTCGCTGCTCACACGTTGCTTCCATCAAATCATCACAGTCGCGCAGCTTTGCCTCGCGTGCATCAGCGCTCTTGTCCCAACCTTTGGCCATCAGCTCCAAGGCCCGCTTGTCGTTTGGCTTCGTGAGCGCTGCCGCGAGCCGTCTACATTCCTCGGCAAAGCGTCGATACTCGGTCACCCAACGCATAGCTGTCCCCCCGCCGCGCAAGGCTACGCGGCGCAATCGAGCTAAGCTTTGTGAATTCCCCCGTACGCAGTCAGGATTGCCGGACACTGTGTCAACTCAATGTCCATCTCGCGTCATCGTTGGCGTTATGAACATGGTGCAACGCGGGATATTGTCCGAATTGTGGGAGCGGTTCGGGCGCAAGGACGATGCAAGCTGTTCTCAGAACGCTCTAAAGCTCATTGCGCGCCGCCA
>JASHSE010000387.1 GCA_030036975.1 Xanthobacteraceae bacterium
ACCACCGCCGGCGCGGTCACGGTCTCGCCGCACATCATGCCGGACATGCCCTATGACGCGCTGCGCGACTTCGTCCCGGTCGCCGAGGTCGTCACCAACACCGAAGTGCTGGTCGTGCGGCCGCAGCTCGGCATCAAGGATGCCAAGGCGCTGGTGGCGCTCGCCAAGCAAAAACCCGGCGCCATCACGTTCGCTTCGACCGGCATCGGCTCGCCGCCGCATCTGGCGCAGATTCTGTTCGCCGACGCAGCGGGCGTCAAATTCCTGCACGTGCCCTATCGCGGCGCGGCGCCAGCGCTGACCGATCTGCTCGGCGGCCAAGTGCAGGTGTTTGCCGCCGACGTGCCGGCGGTGATCGCGCAAATCCAGGCCGGCGCCATCGTGCCGATCGGCGCCGCCGCCAACAAACGCAACGCCATCTTGCCGAACGTCGCCACGCTCGCCGAACAGGGCTATCCCAATACCGACGCGTCGAACTGGTATGCGTTGCTGGCGCCGGCCAAGACGCCGCCTTCGATCATCGCCAAGCTCAACAAGGCGGTCAACGCGGCGATCGCGGATCCGGCGATTCGCGACAAGCTGATCAAATCCGGCGCAGTGCCGGTCGGCGGCACGCCCGACCAGCTCGGCACCTTCATGAAAGCCGAATACGAGAAGTGGGGCCGCGTCGTGCGCGCGCACGGCATCAAAGAGACGCCGTAATCGCCGGCTCGATAAACTCCGCTCATTCCCGCGCAAGCGGCCCCCTCCCTTCCCTCCCCCGCAGGCGGGGGAGGGTTAGGGTGGGGGTGGGTCCCCGCTTTCGCGCACGGGCGCTAAAATAGCTGCGTTTCCCGGGCGCAGCGCAGCACGAAGCGTAGCGAAGTGGTGCGCTGCAGACCCGGGACCGTCATAAGCGCCGCGTTTGGGACGATCCCGGATCAGCGGTGCACCGCATCGCGCTGCACCGCATCCGGGAAACAGAGTTATCTTAGCGCACAAGCGCTTTCGCGGGGATGAGCGGAAGACGAACCGTCAACGCCTGGTAGGAATCTAGCCCGGCCGGTATTCGCCGGTCTGCGGGTCGCGCTTGAGCGTGCCGCGATCGACCGGTTCGACGGCGGCGCTGTCGCGAACATCGTCAAGCTCGGCGTTGACGCGATGGGTTTCCTTCACGCACCAGCGCAGCAGCGCCGCCGCTCCCATCAAGCCCAGCGCCAGGACAAAGGCCGGCGGCATATTTTTGACCTCCGTCAGAGCCCGTAGCGCGCCCACAGCGCGCGCGCCTCGAGCGCCGATATGATATCCGCAGCGAGGCCGCCTTGCAGCAATTCATTGTCGCCGCCGATCGCGCCGCCGACGCCCGGAATCCGCCGCCCGAGCCAGCCGCGCTCGGCCGGTACCAGCGGGGTAACGACCTTATCGCCGAATCGTTCGCGCAGCACGCTGCGCAGATCGCCGAGCGCATCGATGAGGCCGAGTTCGAGCGCGCGGCGCCCGCTCCAATAGGCGCCGGAGAACAGCTCGCTGTCCGCCTCGTCGAGCTTGCCGGCGCGGCGCTCCTTGACCAGTGCGATGAAATCGTCGTGGATCTGCCGCTGCAGATTTTTCAGCCGCTCGACGTCGGCGGCATCCTCCGGCAGGAATGGATCGAGCATCGCCTTGTGCTCGCCCGACGTGTAGAGCCGCCGCTCGATGCCGAGCTTGGCGATCGCCTTGTCGAAGCCGAACGAGCCGCCGACCACCCCGATCGAGCCGACGATCGAATTGGCATCGGCGACGATCTCGTCGGCCGCGCAGGCGATCATGTAGCCGCCGGAGGCGGCGGCATCCTCGACGAAGGCGATGACGCGGCGATTCTTTTCCGACGCCAATCCGCGAATGCGCTGAAAGATCAGATGCGATTGCGCCGCCGAACCGCCCGGCGAGTTGATGACGAGCGCGACCGCGGCGGCGCGCCGCGAGGCAAAAGCGCGATCGAGCATGCGGGCGGTTCCGGCAAGCGACAGGCCGGCGCGCAGCGGCGTCGAAAACCCGATCACGCCGGTCAGCCGCACCACCGGCACGAGCGGCCCGTCGCCGCGCCAGCGCCGCGGCACGAGCAGCCGCAATGGCGCCATGGCCCGCCTTGAAAAATCCTTGAAGCGCTCCGTCGACGACAAATCTGTCATGCAATCCACATAAGGCGCGGCGCGCAACGGCTCAAGTAACCGCGCGTTAACGCATGGAATGCTTCTTGCTTACCATAATAAAGCCGGATCGATGCGGTATATGAGCTGCCCATGAAAATTTACATGCTGTTGATGCTCATCGCCGTGTTCGTCGGCTTCTCTTATGTTCCGGCCCGACGACGAACGGAACCGCGCGATCCGGCGGCGCCCGATCCGGTGCCGGCCTATGCCCAACGAATGAGCAGCCGCTGAACGCTGAATTAGCGGTCGCTCAGCGCCAAGCCGGCGCCACCGCGCAACACGGCTTCGGCTTCCATCGTCGGCTTGCCCGCGGCCTCGGCGAGCACAAGACCGGGAAGTAACGCAAGCGGTGCGCGGCTTGCTTTGACCGCCCGTGCCAGGATGCGAATCGCCGGCGCGCCCGGCTTCGGATAAATCGGCAAGACCGTCACGGCGCCGAAATCGGCCGCGAGGCCGGCCAGCACCTCGGTGAGGCCGTCGGCGCGCCAGATCAGCGTCAGCACGCCGGAAGGACGCAACAGCCGCGACGCGGCGAGGAGCCATGTGTCGAACGTGCCCTTCGGCGCCGTATAGGCGGCCCGGCGCTGCGGCTCGGGCGACGGATTTTGCAAAACATTGAACGGCGGATTCATCAGCACGCCATCGGCTGAGCCTGCCGTCAGGCCGGCTGCCGCGAAGGCTTCGAGCGGCGCGCCAACGTCGAGACATAGCGCGCGTACGCGGTCGTCCATGCCGTTGCGCGCCGCATTTTCCTCCGCGAGCGCTGTCAGCGCCGGATCGATATCGACTAGCGTGACCGTGACGTCCGCGATCCGTTTTGCCAGCGCCAACCCGGCCGCGCCGACGCCGGCGCCGAGATCTACGGCATGGTCGCCCGGACCTGCGGCCGTCGCCGCCGCTAGCAGGATTGCGTCGTGACCGACACGATGGCCGCGCAACGGCTGGCGCAGAACGAGACGGCCGCCGAGGACGGCGTCCTCGCTGGTTCCTTCAACCGAATCTGTCTCGACCATGAAGATTTGCCGCAATCGTTGCCTAGGCGTTCGCTGGTTCGCTAAGCTCGAACCGTTGCTTCGTTTCGTCCCCTCAAAGGAATCCGTCAGTCCATGGCCGGCGCCGCGCGCCTGATGCAGGCGATCCGTATCCGCGATACCAAGCAGCCGTTCGATCGCCTGGTCAGGTTCAATTGGCCGGGCCAATTCCTCATCACGTTCGCCGGCATGCTGGTTTCGTTTCTGATCGCCGGCTTCTGGTTTCCGTATTGGCGCATCGCCGATATGGACATGTTTGTCGTTTATAACGCGTTGCTGCTCAATGCGCATCTGCCGCAGGAATATGTCGCCCATCCGGCCTACCTGCCGATCCTGCTGCTGAGCTATTGGCTGCGCGCGCTGCACGCCATCAGACTCATTCCCGTCGATTCGTTCGACGGCGTGCCGCCGATCGGCAACCAGGGCGCGTTTGCGGCCGCGTGGACGCCCGCGACGCAGGCCGGCCGCGTGCTCTCGCTCATCACCGCGATGGCCATCGTCGCTGCGTTCATGTATCTGCTGCGCGCTCTGGTGCGCGACTGGCGCATAGCCGGCTTCGGCGGCTTTCTCTTGGCGTTTTCCGGCGGCATGGCAATGGAGATGCGCGCCATGCGCCCCGAGCTTCTCGCCGCCGGGCTGTTCATGATCGCGCTGCTGATGCTGCTGATCGCGGCCAAGCGCGGCGAGCGGCCGTGGCGGCCGGCCATCGTCGGAATTGCGAGCCTGCTCATCACGCTCGGCATGCAGAGCAAGGTGCAAGTGTTTTTTCTGATCTGTTTCTTGCCGATCCTGCTGCTGCCATTCGGGCCCGACGCGACAGCTAAAGCAAATGCGCAAGCCGGTTTCTGGCGCTCGCGTAAAGCATGGGCGGCGGTCGCCGCGACGGCGCTGGCGGCGGCCGTTGCCGTATATCTCGCGAAGGATCTGCTCAGCCTCGGCTTTGCGCCCACGGACCATGCCGATGTAGGACTGCTGCCGTTGCGCGTGGGCGCCGCAACATACTGGTCGTTGCTTGCTGCCTGGCTCGCGCTCGGCATGGCCGCGTATTGTCTGATGTGGCGCGTTGCCGCGCTCGAAGGGCTCGCGGCGGCCTTGGCGGCCATCGCCGGCTGCATGATCGGGTTATTGGCGCTGTACGCGCGCTTTCAGCCCGACAACGCCATCGTCGTGTTCCATCCGCTGGAGACGATGCTGTCCTGGGCGTCGGCATCCGATCCGCGGCTGACGGCGGGGCATTCGCTGTTCGACCCGGCCCGCATTCAGTTCCTGATGCACGCGATCGCCGGCGTGATCGCGCGCCGCACCTTCATTCTGCATTCGTCGCCGCGGCCGACGATCTTTCTCGAATGGTTCGTCATCGCCGCGACATTCATCGCCGCGCGACGCCGGCAATGGCAGCTCGTCGCCTGCGTTGCGGCGCTGATGCTCACCGACTGGGGCGTCGATCTGCTGGACATGGGCCGCCGCCTGCAGGAAGGTTATTTTTTGTTCACCGACCCGCTGGCGATCATCGCCGCCGCACTCCTGGTCGCCGGACTTACGGACCTGCAGCAGCGTCGCTGGACCTATCCGGTCGGCATCGCCCTCGTCGTCGCCCACATCGTCGTCAGCCAGGCCGAGCCGATCAAGCACGCCTTGCGCAGCGACAGCCCGCAGGTGCTGTGCAACGAGGGCTACCTGATCTTTTATCGCCGGCTCGGCTGGCCGCCATTCTGTCCGCCGCAGCCGCAGTCGCAGCAAGGTTCTACGGCAATTGTTGCATTACAATTGCCACGAACGAAGAGATTTTGATCGGACGGCGATCCAAAGCTACCGGGGAACTCTGGCAAGGACGTTCACGCTTTCTCCGTCGCGAACCATTCGCGAAATAGAAGCATGATCAGTTCGCAGTTGCTCTTCTGTTTTCTCGTCAAATAGCCGGTAGCCGTGCGACTGCAAAAATGAAATCAGCTCATCAACCGAGCATCCCCTTTCTTCAAGAATATACGGCGATAGCTCCATGACAAGAATCGGTTTGTGACGCGATAATACCGCATTGGCGCCCGAGAGAACGTCGCACTCGAAGCCGTCGACATCGATCTTGATGAGGTTTATGGCAGGATCGCCGTTCTCGATCATGATGCGATCAAGCGTTTGCGCCCGTGCTCCGCTGGTGCTCTTCTGCTGACCAAGAAGTTTCGGATGGACTTTGGGCCGGGCCGCAAGAGGCCAACTTGAATACACATTTTCCGGAAGACCGTTTGACCCTTCTCGGATCAGAAAACATTGATACGTTGCAACGCGCGAGGCGAGGTCAGGATTGAGAGCCAGATTGCGCAATAACTTCGCGTACGCGAACGCGGTCGGCTCGAATGCATAGACGCGCCCGGTGGGTCCAACCAAACGCGCGAGATGAAGCGTATGGCTGCCAATGTTCGCCCCGACGTCCAGAACGGTCATTCCGGGCTTGACGTGCGCAGCCAAGGTACGACACGTCGACGGTTCAAAAGCGCCCAATAAATAGATCGCCAAGTCAATTCCTTCGCGGAGATCAAGCTCATAGCGAAGACCCTTCCT
>JASHSE010000388.1 GCA_030036975.1 Xanthobacteraceae bacterium
CGCGCCTCCATTTCGCCTTTCTCTTAACGCCTCAAACCCCGGCCCGGCCGCCGCGCACGCTTTCCCGGACCTCCTGCCCACGGACCATTTGCAAGCCTGATGAAGACCACCACTGCCTTTGTTGTTCGGGCCATTGCGTTCTGCTGGCGCCATGCCTGGCTGGTCATTGCCGCCGCACTCGTGCTGGCGCTGGCGTCGTCCTGGTATACGGCCACGCATTTCAAGCTGACGACCAATATGAACCAGCTGATTTCCGGCAACCTGCCGTGGCGCATCAACGAGGCCGCGCTCGAGAAGGCGTTTCCGCATTTCCAGTTGATCGTCGCCGTCATCGATGCGCCGACGCCGGAACTGGTCACCGCGGCCAGCAACGCGCTGGTGGCGCGCTTGAAGCAGCGCAAGGACATGTTCCAGGCGGTGACGCCGATGCCGCCGGGCGGCGCCTATTTCGCGCGCAACGGCCTTCTGTTCCTCGACACCCCGGCGCTCAAGCAGCAGCTGGGCGAGATGGCGCAGGGCACGCGTCTCATCCAGGTGCTGGCCGGCGATCCGAGCCTGCGCGGCGTGCTCCAGGGATTTCAATTCGCACTGTTAGGCGTGCAGGGCGGCCGCATCACCCTCGACGCGCTGAGCGCGCCGATGAACGAAGCCGCCGACACCATCGAGAAGGTCAACGCCGGCCAGCCGGCGACTTTCTCCTGGCTCGATCTCGTCGAGGGCCATGTGTCGAAGCCAAGCGAGCTGTTGCGCTTCATCGATATCCGCGCCGTCCTTGATTATTCGGCACTGGAGCCGGGCCTCAAGGCGACGAATACGGTTCGCGACGCCGCCAAGAAGCTCGATCTCGCCGGCAAATACCACGCGCGGCTCCGCCTGACCGGCTCGGTGCCGATGGAGGACGAGGAATTCGCCACCATCAAGGAGAATGCGGCGCTCAACGCCACGGTGACCATCGTGGTGGTGCTGTTCATCCTGTGGATGGCGCTGCATTGGTGGCGCATCATCTTCGCCGTGTTCGTCAATCTCGCGGTCGGGCTCGCCATCACCGCCGCGGTCGGACTGCTGCTGGTCGGCACGCTCAATCTGATATCGGTGTATTTCGCCGTGCTGTTCGTCGGGCTCGGCGTCGATTTCGGCATCCAGTTCAGCGTGCGCTATCGCGCCGAGCGCCATGAGGTCGACGACCTGCACACCGCGCTCCTTCACGCTGCCCGGCGCGCCGGCGCGCCGTTGACGCTCGCGGCGCTGGCGACCGCGGCCGGCTTCCTGTCGTTCCTGCCCACCGTCTACAAGGGCGTCTCCGAGCTCGGCCTGATCGCCGGCCTCGGCATGCTGATCGCGTTCGCCACCAGCGTCACGCTGTTGCCGGCGCTGCTCAGCCGGCTCGACCCGCCGAGCGAGCCGGCGCCGCTCGGCTACGCCGCGTTGGCGCCGGTCGACCGCTTTCTCGAGCGCAACCGAATGGCGATCCTGATCGCCACGGGCGTGCTGGTTGCTGCCGGGCTGCCGCTCCTGCATTGGCTGCGCTTCGACTTCAATCCGATCAACCTGCGCAGTCCGAAAGTGGAGTCGGTCGCCACCTATCTCGATCTGGCGCGCAATCCCAATTCCGGCTCTAACGACATTCAGGTGCTGGAGCCCTCGCTCGCTGCAGCCGATCAGGTCGCCGTAAAACTGCGGGCGTTGCCCGAGGTTGCGCGCGCCACGACGCTGTCGAACCTGATCCCGGGC
The DNA here is from genome assembly GCA_030036975.1 of Xanthobacteraceae bacterium. Taxonomy (GTDB): domain Bacteria; phylum Pseudomonadota; class Alphaproteobacteria; order Rhizobiales; family Xanthobacteraceae; genus BOG-931. The sequence continues at coordinate 1,732 of JASHSE010000388.1, forward strand.
CAGCAAGAGGACAAGCTGACGCTGATCGGCAACGCGGCCAAGACGCTCGATCCCGCGCTCAATCCGGAAAGTCCCGCGCCGCCGCCGAGTGACGTGCAGAACGTCGCCATGCTCAATTCCACCGTCTCGGCCATCAACACGGTCGCCGGCAAGGCCACCGGCCGCGGCGCCGACGCGGCGCACCGGCTCGCCGCCGCCATGACCGCGCTCGCCAAGGGCGATGAAGCGGCGCGGCAGCGCGCCACCACCGCGTTCGTCGCGCCGCTGCGCACCGCGCTCGGCGAGCTGAGCGATTTGCTCAAGGCGCAGCAAGTCACCCGCGCCAATGTGCCGGCCGAGGTCGCCGACCAATGGGTCACGCCGGACGGCCGCGCCCGCATCGAGGTCGCGCCCAAGGGCGATGCCAACGACAACGCCGTGCTGCAGCGCTTCGCCGACGCCGTGCGCGCCGTCGCGCCGCAAGCCGCCGAAGGCCCGATCTCGATCCTCGAGGCGCGCCACACCGTGATCGTCGCGTTCCTCGAAGCCGGCGGCTACGCGCTGCTGGCGATCGCGATTCTGCTGTGGTTCACGCTCGGGCGGATCGGCGACGTGCTGTTGACCCTGGTGCCGCTCCTGCTCGCCGGCGTCGTCACGCTGGAAATCTGCGTCATCGTCGGCCTGCCGCTCAACTTCGCCAACATCATCGCGCTGCCGCTCTTGCTCGGCGTCGGCGTCGCCTTCAAGATCTATTACATCATGGCGTGGCGCGAGGGACAGACCAATTTGTTGCAGTCGGTGCTCACCCGCGCGGTGTTCTACAGCGCGCTCACCACCGCGACCGCATTCGGCAGTCTGTGGTTCTCCAGTCATCCGGGCACTTCGAGCATGGGCAAGCTGTTGGCCATCTCGCTCCTCACCACGATGTGCGCCGCCGCCCTGTTCCAGCCGGTGCTGATGGGCAAGCCGCGCAAAGAAGAACGCGACACGTTTTGATCTTCATCCTCACCCGCGCAGCGTAGCGGGGGATGGGGACCGCGCGAAGCGCGGTGGAGGGGGCGCGCGGATTCGACGAAATTCTTGCGATGAAAACGAAATGTTGAGTCAGAGGCCCCTTCCACCATCTTGCTGCGCAAGATGGTCCCCTCCGCGCTTGCGCAGGGAAGGATGAAGACAAGCAACATCGTTCTCGCGATGCGGTTTTTTGCATCCGAGCTTTGCGGCACGGTACGGAAAAGACGCCGAGCGTTTTTGATCGCGTCACGCCGAACTTTTAAGACCGGGCGGTAGGACCGGCTTCGGCTCGATCACGCTTGGCGCATTCCTGTAGC
>JASHSE010000389.1 GCA_030036975.1 Xanthobacteraceae bacterium
CAGATCACCAAGATGTGGGACAGTCAGCCGCATTGGAGCGCGGCCGATCTCGCCGCCATCAAGGTGCCGACCTGGATCGTCGACGCCGACCACGACGAAGCGATCAAGCGCGACAACACGCTGTTCATGGCCGACAGCATTCCGGGCAGCGGCTTGCTCATCCAGCCCGACGTGAGCCACTTCTCGTTCCTGCAGGACCCGCAGCAGTTCAACGCCGACGTGCTGCACTTTCTGGAGCACGTGAAGGGAAAGTAGCAACCATTAGATGGCGGTTGGTCGTTCGACCCAGGGCGTGCCACGCTCAACGACAGTGTTGGCGTAGATGAGGAGCTTTCTGGCGCAAGCGACGAGAGCCACCTTGTGGGGTTTTCCGGCCGCGATCAATCGACGATAGGTGATCTTGAGCTGGGGATTCCAGTGGAATGCGGCAGCCAATGCCGCGGTGTAGAGCGCTTTTCTCAATCGCTCGCGTCCACCGTCGATGTGACGAGCGCCGGCTCGGTCGCCGCTGTCGTCGTCATAGGGCGCCAGGCCGGCCAACGCGGCAGCTTGCTCGCGGCTCACCCGGCCAATCTCGGGCATGCGCACCAGAATGGCGACTGCGGTCTTCAGGCCGACGCCGCCGACGCTGACAATCAGGTCGAGCCGGGCTGCCAGATCGCGATGCTGCCGGATTGCGGCGGTGAGCGCCTTGAGCTCGAGCCTCGACAGCCGTTTGAGCCGAGCGATCTCGGCATCCCAATAGCGCCGGATGCGGTGATCGCGGCAGGTCTCGCGGCGGGTTTTGACATGAGCGATGTCCTCGGTGAGCTGCTCGATCAGGGTCAAAGGCTCGGCAAATGGCGCCAAGCGCGGATCCGGCGCGGCGTGGATCTTGCGGGTCTGCGCCGTGCAGTCGGCGATCAGCGCCGCATCGATCTTATCGTTCTTGGCGCGCTGCAGATGGAAGGCCGCATAGGCCCGCACTTGCGCCGGCTGCAACACGATGACGACGAAACCGTCCCGCCGTAGCTTGCCGACGACCGGCTGCTCGTAGCCGCCGCTCGCTTCGATCCCGACCCGTTTGACGCGATGCTTACGCAACCACCCTACCAGCGCGGCATGGCCGTCAGCATTGTTGTCGGCCTGCAGCCGCTGCACACCCGCCGCCAGCGCCACGTCGAGCTGGTGTTTGCCAGTGTCGATGCCGGCACAGATCGTGGTATGATTGCCCATCTTCGTCGACCCTTCCTTGTGATGCGAACCCACGGTTCCTTCAACCATCCGGGCCCGATGAAGTGCCGATCGCGATCTGGCTACGACCATCAGCCATCAAGGCTGCGATGGATTACGATCCGACGATCGGCGACCCGGCCCAGGTGGCCACCTGGGCCGGGTCGTTCCTCACGGAACGATCGCATTCTAATGATTCGCGCTAATACAAGGATGGGTTGAGCGAAGCGAAACCCATCGTGCGGCGGCGCGGCTTGATGATGGGTTTCGCAAGGGCTCAACCCATCCTACGAACTACGAATTGTAGCTTTGCGCCGCGGCGCGCATTGCTTCGAGCCGGCGGTAGAGATCGCCGAGCCAGCGCTCCGCCGCGGCGCGCGCGGCCGGGCTCGCTGCCTGCTGCTTGGCGGCGCTGTCGGGTGCAAAGGCGAAGCCCGGCATCTTGGCATCAAAGCGCGCCGCGTCCGTCATGGCGGCGCGCTCGGCGCCGCCCAATGCCACGCCGCAATGCGGCAGGATCTTCGAAAACACAGCCTCCGGAAGCTCGCGGTAATCGACCAGCAAGCCGCCACCTTGGCCAAAATGCGCAACGACCGGCTCGCAGATCTTCGCCAGCACTTGCGCGTAATAGTCCTCGGCCGTGCCCGGCCCGTAGGAGCGCTCGATGCGGTGGAAATTGGGCCCGACGCCGGGCGGCAGCATCTGCGAGCCCGGCAGGCGCAACTGCGACACCATCACCTCGACGGGATCGCGATAGAGGAAAATCCAGGGCACGTCGGGAAAGGCGCGGCGAAACAGCGGCAGCGCCACGCTGTGCCAGCAGTCGAGCTTGATGAAGTAGTGGCGCTCGTCGCCGCAGCGCCTTTGGCCGAGCGCGCCGACGATCGAGCGCAGCCAACGATGCTGGCGCTCGTCGCCGAGGTCAGGCGTCCAGACATGGGCCTGGACCACGCCGTCGATCGGGCTTGCTTCCGCAACGACGATGTTCGACTCGACCGCCGCCAGCATCTGCGAGACCAAGGTCGAGCCGCAGCGCGACATGTGAAAGATAAATCCGCTCGGCTGCAGGTGCGGCCGCTCGGCAAGCCAGGCCGCGAGCTTCTCGACCGCAGTCACGTAACGAAACAGCCTGTTGAACGGCTGGGCCAAACACCAGCGCACGTCGCCCTCGAAAAACGGCTGGCGCAGCCGCCGCGCACCGAAATAGGCCCAGTGCGCATACAGTTCGCCGGCCTGCCAGGAGGCGCGGATCGGCAGCCAGCCGTCCGGCGGCAGCGGTGTTTCTGGTGTGGCAATAACGGCCACGCCATCGAGCATGCGCTCGCGCATGGCCCGACGCGCATCCTCGGCGGTGAAGGCGAAGCCGCGTTGGCGCGCGACGTCGAGGAGCCGGGCCAGAAACGTCGACTCGTCGGCACAGTCCGGCTGCCGCAATTCGGCTTGCAGCGAAAGGTCCTCAAGCGTCAGCGCGCAAAATGCCGCGAGCGCCGCCGCGCCCGCGCCGGATGCGCCCCCGATCTGGCCCCCGATCTGGTCTGTCATCGCCACGACGTTCCCTTTACCAGATCGCGCACGCCGGGCACAAAATCGCCGTGCCTGGATGGCGCACGGCCGGCCCTCGACAGCCCACGACGCGCCGCCTAAAGTCCGGCGTCGCACTGGGAACCGATGCTCATGCCGGAGACCACCGCAAACGCTGCGGAAAAGCTTGGCTGCATCGCCGAATTGACCGTGATCTCGCGCAGTCCCGCAGTGCTTGCCGCCGAAGTGGACGGCGAGATCGTCATGATGAGCATCGAGCAGGGCCGCTATTTCGGCCTCGACGACATCGGCAGCGACATCTGGAAACGGATCGAGCAGCCGTGCTCGTTCGCCGCCCTGGTCGACGCCTTGGCGGCCGACTACGAAGCCGACCGCGGCACCATCGCGACGGACGTCACGGCGCTGCTGACGCGCATGGCCGAGCAAGACGTGGTGAGGCTCGCTTGATCGCCGCGCTCGCCCGTTTCCCCGCCCTGCCGGCCTCCGAGCGGCGCTGCACCTGCGAGGCGGCGCTGCTGCTCCTGATGGTGCGCATTGCGCTGGCGCTGTTGCCGCTGCCGCGGGCATTGCGCCTGTTGGGCGTTACCCAGGGCGCAACGGGCAGCGGCCGAATCGATGCGGACCAGGCCGCGCTGGTCGGCCGAGCGGTCGGGCGCGCGGCGCGCCACGTGCCGTTCCGCGCCGTCTGCCTGCAGCAGGCTTTTGCGGCGCTGCTCATGCTGCGCCGCCGCGGGCTGGCCGCCACCGTCCATTTCGGCCTGCTCCGTGACGGCGGCAAGTTGAAGGCGCACGCCTGGAGCCGAAGCGGCGAAATTCCGGTGACGGGAGTTGCCGCGGCCCGCGGCTTCACGCCGATTGCCGCATTCGCGGCGTGAGTTCAAATCAGTCGGCGGCGCACCTCAGACCGTAGTTCATTCGGCCTGCTCGCGGCGCTCCTTGTGAGCGCCTGAATGAGCGGGGGCGCGATGAATCCAGCAATTGATGGTGAAGCGGCGATCCGCCCAGGCGGCGGACGGAACGCAAACCGGCAACACCTCATGACGAAGCCAGCTGGGGAAGATCACCAGCGAATCGGTCTCCGGCTCAACATCAACGAACGAATCAGCTGGCGGGCTTTCGCCCGGAACAGTCCGTCGGGGAAAGCCGTGGAGGCGGAGTTGACCGCCAGTGAAACGGCGCGGAGTCGCCGCGAAATAATAGATGCAGGACAGAATGCGCACCCGTTCGCTCCGCTCTAAAGTATCGATGTGGCACGCGAAATGACCGCCGTCCCCATAAGCGCCGATATCGAACTCTTTCGGCACGATCGACGGTTCGATCAATTGCAGCGCCTTCAGCGCCGGCGGCGTTATGGCGGCGACGACGGACCTGATCGGGGCGTCCAGGGCGCCGAGATCGCCGAGATAAAGGCAATTGCGCAGGTTCAGGTCCAGAGACTGCACGCCCGTCGTGCGGTTATGGACGCGCGCGGGCTGGAAATCCGCCTGCCGCTCGCTCACATAATTCAACAGCGCCGTGACATAGTCCACCCCCATGACATCGCGGTATATGAGATACGGACAGCGCGCGTCGATGGCGACCGATGGTATTCCGGCCTGAAGGCTCGGCGCCATCTGCCCAGTCATGCTCATTGCCAGCCATCCATCGTATGTGACGTGAACCAGAAGGGATAGAACTCCTGCTGGTCGAACAGCCGCTCCTGAAGCGCCGCTTTGTCAACCAGGCCTCCCAGCGCATGCTGGCAAAGGCTGCACGGGCCGGCATAGCCGGCCGCGTTCTTTTCGCCTGCAACGTGATCGAAGATAGCGCTCATCGGATTGCTCGCCAAAAATTGCAGAATGGGATCGTTCTGCATCCGCCTGACCAGATCGCGAAGCCGATCACGCGCGAGTTCGCCGATCTTGACGCCGTGATTCTCGTTGTTGAAACCGCAGCAGGGCCGCACCGCGCCATCCGGATCGATGACAATCTGCTCGATCACCCGGCACGGCTCGTCGATCTGCCGCAGCGGCGAATCGAGCAGATTTCGGCCGCGGCCCACCCGATCGATCGCACGGAAGCTGAGCGACACGCGATCGACAGCACCTGCAGCGGCGAGCCTCCGGCGGACGCGGTCCTCTTCTGCCTCTCTCCGCCGGCCCGCCGGCAACTCGAAATTAAGCCGGATACGACGACCGAACATTTGATAAAAGGAATTTGCCAGCACGCAGACCCGATCGAAGTCCAGAAATTCTTGATGATAGACCCCGGCGCTAACCTGTAAGTGGTCGCCGGGCCGAGCCATGAACCCAGCCGCGCCCAACCTCGTCAACATGCGCTCGGCTTTGTCCGGCGTCTCCGCCCAAAAACCATTGGTGTAGATGCTGATCGCGGCAAGATTCGCGGCTCGGCCGGCAATAACCAGCGCGACCAACTCATCCGGATAGAGAAACGGCTCGCCTCCCGTGATGTTGAGCCAAGGAATGCCGGCGTCCGGCATCTGCTCGATGACGGCGCGCATCGCATCCAGATCGAGCCGCTGCACTTTGGCGTGCGGTCCCGATCCATTGTAGCAATGCCGACAGGAAATGTTGCAATGATAGGTGAAGCGAAACGTGACGCCTTTGACTTGGAAGGCCAGGTTCGACAGCCGCAGCAGACAGGTTTCCGCGGTTTCGCCGAGCAGATCGAGCCGCAGCCAATCGGCCAGCCATCGCCAATCGTATGCCGAAACGATTCGCTGCGCTTGATTGCGCACCGCATCGAGCGACGCAATCTTTTCGTCTTGGGAAGAGCCGGGTGCCGGAGGCGAGTTCGCCAAGTAGTCGCGATAAAGACGTTGCAAGCGGCGATTCGGCATCTGCAAAAACAGCTCACGAATCGTCGTTATGGTCACGT
>JASHSE010000390.1 GCA_030036975.1 Xanthobacteraceae bacterium
GCCGGCGTGACCAAGGGCTTCGAGGAGAGGCTCGAGATCAGCGGCGTCGGCTACCGCGCCGCGGTGCAGGGCAAGAACCTGCAGCTCGCGCTCGGCTACAGCCACGACATCGTCTATCCAATCCCCGAGGGCATCACCATCGCCACGCCGCGGCCGATCGAGATCGTGATCAGCGGCAGCGATCGCCAGAAGGTCGGTCAGGTCGCCGCCGAAATCCGCGATTACCGGCCGCCCGAGCCCTACAAGGGCAAGGGCATCAAGTACGCCGCCGAGCGCATCTTCCGCAAGGAAGGCAAGAAGAAGTAACGGAGCCGCCGATGAGCAAGCTCAATGACAGGATGGAGCGACGGCGCGGCCGGGTGCGGGCGGCGCTCCAACGCGCTGCGCACGGCCGCAAGCGGCTTTCGGTGTTCCGCTCCTCCAAGCACATCTACGCGCAGGTGATCGATGACGATGCCGGCGCCACCTTGGCGGCCGCTTCCTCGATCGAAAAAGACACCCGCGGCCAGCTGAAGACCGGCGCCAGCGTCGAAGCGGCCAAGACGGTGGGCAAGCTCATCGCCCAGCGGGCGAGGGAAAAAGGCGTCAAAGACGTCGTGTTCGACCGCGGCGGCTATCTCTATCATGGCCGGATCAAGGCTCTGGCCGACGCCGCCCGCGAGGGCGGACTGAATTTCTGAAGACGAAGGACACACCATGGCCCGTGAACCACGCGAGCGGCGGCGCGATCGAGACGAAGAGCGCGACAGCGAGTTCGTCGACAAGCTCGTCCACATCAACCGTGTCGCCAAGGTCGTGAAGGGCGGCCGGCGCTTCGGCTTTGCGGCGCTGGTCGTCGTCGGCGATCAGAAGGGCCGGGTCGGCTTCGGCCACGGCAAGGCGCGCGAGGTGCCCGAAGCGATCCGCAAGGCGACCGATGCGGCCAAGCGCGCGCTCACCCGGGTGCCGCTGCGCGAGGGCCGCACGCTCCATCACGACGTAGCCGGCCGCCACGGCGCCGGCCGCGTGTATCTGCGCGCGGCACCGCCCGGCACCGGCATTATCGCCGGCGGTCCGATGCGCGCCGTGTTCGAAACGCTCGGCATGGCCGACGTGGTGGCCAAATCGATCGGCACCTCGAACCCCTACAACGTCGTGCGCGCCACCTTCGATGCGCTCAAGCGCCAGGACTCGCCGCGTTCCGTGGCGGCGCGGCGCAACATCAAGGTTTCGGCGCTGCAAGCGCGGCGGCGCGACGTCGACGCCGAGCAGGCTGCGGCCGACTAAGAGTTTTTGGGGAGCAGGCAATGAACAGCGCGAAAGGGTCGAAGGGCGCGACGGGCAAGACCATCAGGGTGCGGCAGATCGGCAGCCCGCAGCGGCGCCATCACCGCCAGCGCGAGACGCTGGTGGGCCTCAAGCTCAACAAGATCGGCCGCGTTGCCGAACTGCCCGATTGCCCGCAAACGCGCGGCATGATCGGTAGCGTCGCGCATCTGGTCGAGGTGGTGGAGACCTGACGATGAAGCTTCATGAACTCGCCGGCCCGCCCGGCGCGCGCAAGGCGCGAAAGCGCATCGGCCGCGGCATCGGCTCCGGCACCGGCAAGACCGGCGGCCGCGGCGGCAAGGGCCAGACCGCGCGCTCGGGCGTGCGCATCAAGGGGTTTGAAGGTGGGCAGATGCCGCTGCATCGCCGCCTGCCCAAGCGCGGTTTTAAGAACGCCATGTTCGCCCGCAAGCTCAACGAGGTGAATCTCGGCCGTATCCAGGCGGCGATCGACGCCGGCAAGCTCGATGCCGCGACCAAGATCGACGCCGCGGCGCTGGTGAACGCCGGCGTGCTCCGCCGCGCCAAGGACGGTGTGCGGCTTCTCGGCGGCGGTGAAATCAAGGCGAAGATCGTGGCGTCAGTGTTCGGTGCGTCGAAATCGGCCATGGAAGCGGTCGAAAAGGCCGGCGGCAGCGTCGAAATTCTGGCGCCGCGGCAAGGGGCGGCGGCCGAGCAGGCGGCATCGTGACCCGTCCGTCCGGCCTTGTGCCGGGCGGCCACCGCTTCTAATTGTTCGGAAGACGTGTTGTTCGGAAGACGTGGACCGCCGGCACCAGCCGGCGATAGGGTCTAAGAGGCGCGGAGCGGCGGATGGTTTCTGCAGCAGAACAACTTGCGGCCAATCTCAATTTCGGCGCGCTTGCCAAGGCCGACGAACTGAAGAAGCGCATCTGGTTCACCCTCGGCGCGCTCCTGGTCTACCGGCTCGGCACCTACATTCCGCTGCCAGGGATCGATCCCAACGCCTGGGACAAGATCTTCAACCAGCAGGCCGGCGGCCTTTTGGGGGTGTTCAATATGTTCGCCGGCGGCGGCATCCACCGCATGGCGATCTTTGCGCTGACCATCATGCCCTACATCTCGGCGTCGATCATCATCCAGCTGATGACGACGGTGTCGCCGACCCTCGAGCAGTTGAAGAAAGAGGGCGAGGCCGGCCGCAAGATGATCAATCAATACACGCGCTACCTGACCGTGGTGCTGTCGGCGCTGCAGGCCTACGGCATCGCCATCGGCCTGGAAGGCGCCGGCACCGGATCGGTGGTGGCCGATCCAGGCTTCTTCTTCCGCATCTCCACGGTGATCACGCTCACCGGCGGCACCATGTTTCTGATGTGGCTCGGCGAGCAGATCACCCAGCGCGGCATCGGCAACGGCACCTCGCTGATCATCATGTCGGGCATCGTCGCGCAATTGCCCACGGCGATCGCCAGCACGCTGGAATTGGGCCGGCAGGGCGCGCTCTCGACCGGACTCATCCTGATCGTCATCGTCATGGTGGTGGTGGTCATCACCTTCATCGTGTTCATGGAGCGCGCGCAGCGTCGGCTGTTGATCCAGTACCCCAAGCGCCAGGTCGGCAACCGCATGTTCGAAGGTCAGTCCTCGCATCTGCCGCTCAAGCTCAATACGTCGGGTGTCATTCCGCCGATCTTCGCCTCGTCGCTGCTGTTGTTGCCGACCACGCTGGCAAGCTTCAGCGGCGGGCAGGGCGGCACCGCGTCGAGCTGGCTCACCGCGATCACCACGCAACTGTCGCACGGCAGGCCGCTGTTTCTGATCCTCTATGTGGCATTGATCATCTTCTTCTCTTTCTTCTATACGGCGATCATCTTCAACCCGACCGAGACCGCCGATAACTTGAAGAAACATGGCGGCTTTATTCCCGGCATCAGGCCGGGCGAACGCACGGCCGAATACATCGATTATGTGCTCTCCCGCATCACCGTGGTGGGCGCCGCCTATCTGGCGATCGTCTGCCTGTTTCCGGAGATGCTGATCTCGTACGCGGCGGTGCCGTTCTACTTCGGCGGCACCTCGCTATTGATCGTGGTGAGCGTGACCATGGACACGGTGGCGCAGGTGCAAGGTTATCTGCTGGCCCACCAATACGAGGGTTTGATCAAGCGGTCCAAGCTGAGGGGGCGCCGTAGATGAGATTGATCCTGCTGGGCCCGCCGGGGGCTGGCAAAGGAACGCAGGCCCAGCATCTCGTCGCCAGATACGGAATCATCCAGCTCTCGACCGGGGACATGCTGCGCGCCGCAGTCGCCGCCGGCACGCCGATCGGCCGCCAAGTGGCCGAGATCATGGCGCGTGGCGCGCTGTGTCCCGACGATATCGTGGTCGGCATCGTCGAAGACCGCATCAAAGAGCCGGACGCCCGCAACGGTTTCGTCCTCGACGGCTTTCCGCGCACCGTTCCGCAAGCCGTGGCGCTCGACCGCATGCTGGCCCGGCATGGCCTGGCGCTCGATGCGGTCATTGCGCTGCAGGTCGACGAGAACGCGCTCACCAAGCGCATCGAGAGCCGAATCGCGGAGACCCGCGCGCGCGGCGGGGCGTTGCGCGACGACGACGACCCGCAAGTGTTGCACCGGCGGCTTCTGGCCTATCGCGAGCAGACCGCGCCACTGATCGCCTATTACCAGCTGCAAGGCGAGTTGCGGACGGTCGACGGCATGGCGCCTATTCCGCAGGTCACCGCCGCCATCGCGCGGGCGCTCCGCGACGTCGCCGCGGGCAAAGCAGTCAAAACGGCGCCTCCGGCCGTCTCCCGTAAGCCTTCCAACGTCGCGGTGGCCAAAAAATCCGCCGGGGCAAAGGGCAAAGCGCCGGCCCGCAGACCGACGGCGCCCAAGCGGCCGGCGGCCGTAGGAAAAAAATCCAAAAAAGCCGCTGCAGCGAGCCGGCCAAGACCGCGCAAGGCGGCGGCCGTGGCGGCGCGCCGGTCGGTCGGCAGGCCAAAGGGCGGCAAAGCCCGCCGCCGTTAACAGGTCTGCTACACGAAATCGCTGGCCGAGGTTGACGAAGGCGAGAGGAACCCATTAATAAGCGGCGAATATCCAGTTGGAGATTGACGAGCGATGCTGGGCCGCAAAGGCGGGCAGGCGTCGCCTTTTACGTTTGTGGCCTTCTCAGGTGACAACGCAAGGAAACGACAGCGGTTTACCGCCACGCCGGACGATGGCCGTGGCGACAGGGCCGGCTGCCGCAGGGAGTAACTGACGTGGCTCGCATCTCGGGTGTCAACCTACCGACCAACAAGCGCGTGCAGATCGCGCTGCAATATATCTACGGCATCGGCCCGACGAGGGCCAAGGAAATCATGGAGCGCGTGTCGCTTCCGGAGTCGCGCCGGGTGTCGCAACTGACCGACCAGGAAGTATTCCAGCTCCGCGAGGTGATCGATCGCGATTACGTCGTGGAGGGCGACCTGCGGCGCGAAGTAGCCATGAACATCAAGCGGCTGATGGATTTGGGCTGCTATCGCGGGTTACGGCACCGCCGCGGTCTGCCGGTGCGCGGCCAGCGCACCCATACCAACGCACGCACCCGTAAGGGTCCCGCCAAGCCAATCGCCGGCAAGAAGAAATAGGGGAAGCCTGCCGTTCCCGTTCGCCAGTGGGCAACCGAGGACGGCCTTTGAAGAAAACGGTGCCGGCGCGGCCGGTGTCGATCCAGGATAAGGGTTCAGAATGGGTAAGGAAGCTACGCGCGTCCGCCGACGCGAACGCAAGAACATCGCCTCGGGCGTCGCCCACGTGAACGCGACGTTCAACAACACCATGATCACGATCACCGACGTGCAGGGCAATGCCATTGCCTGGTCGTCGGCCGGGACCATGGGTTTCAAGGGCTCGCGCAAGTCGACGCCCTACGCTGCGCAGGTCGCCGCCGAGGACGCCGCCAAGAAGGCGCAGGAGCACGGCATGCGCACGCTCGAAGTCGAAGTGGCGGGCCCCGGCTCGGGACGGGAATCGGCGCTGCGTTCCCTGCAGGCGGCCGGCTTCACCATCACCTCGATCCGCGACGTGACTCCGATCCCGCACAACGGCTGCCGCCCCCGCAAGCGGCGGCGCGTCTAGGACATCCGGCCGATGGAACAAATGGAACATCTGCCGCCGCTAGACCTTGGCCTCACGGAGCGGAGTGGGGCGCGCGAGCCGATCGCGCCGCGCAAAGGCATGGGTGATAACGTGACGATCCAGAAGAATTGGCAGGAACTGATCAGACCCAACAAGCTGCAGGTTGCCGCCGGCTCCGACTCGCGGCGGGTCGCCACCGTGGTGGCCGAGCCGCTGGAGCGCGGCTTCGGCGTGACGCTCGGCAACGCGTTGCGGCGCATCCTGTTGTCGTCGCTGCAGGGCGCCGCCGTGCAGTCCGTACACATCGACGGCGTGCTGCACGAGTTCTCCTCGATCTCCGGCGTGCGCGAGGACGTCACCGACATCGTGCTCAACATCAAGGACATCGCCATCAAGATGCAGGGCGACGGCCCTAAGCGCATGGTGGTGAAGAAGCAGGGGCCGGGCACCGTCACCGCGGGCGACATCCAGACCGTGGGCGACGTCGTCGTGCTCAATCCCGAGCTCGTGCTGTGCACGCTCGACGAAGGCGCCGAGATCCGCATGGAGTTCACCGTCGCCACCGGCAAGGGCTACGTGCCGGCCGAGCGCAACCGTCCCGAGGACGCGCCGATCGGGCTCATCCCGATCGACAGTCTGTACTCGCCGGTGCGCAAGGTCTCCTACAAGGTCGAGAACACCCGTGAAGGCCAAATCCTCGACTACGACAAGCTGACGCTGACCATCGAGACCAACGGCGCGCTCACGCCGGAGGACTCGCTCGCCTATGCGGCGCGCATCCTGCAGGACCAGCTCAACGTGTTCGTCAATTTCGAGGAGCCCAAGCGCGAGACCGCGCACGAGGCGATCCCCGATCTCGCCTTCAATCCGGCGTTCCTCAAGAAGGTCGATGAACTCGAACTGTCGGTGCGTTCGGCCAACTGCCTGAAGAACGACAACATCGTCTATATCGGCGATCTGGTGCAGAAGACCGAAGCCGAGATGCTGCGCACGCCGAACTTCGGCCGTAAGTCGCTCAACGAGATCAAGGAAGTGCTGGTGCAGATGGGCCTGCATCTCGGCATGGAAGTTCCCGGCTGGCCGCCGGAGAACATCGAGGAGCTCGCCAGGCGCTTCGAGGATCATTACTGAGCAGGGGACAGTAATCAGATATCAGTAATCAGAAATGCTCTGATTACTGACTACTGAACACTGATATCTGGATGCATCACGCCAAGACCCACCGCAAATTCAACCGGCGCTCGGATCACCGCCGCGCCATGCTGGCCAATCTCGCGGCCGCGCTGATCAAGCACGAGCAGATCGTGACCACGCTGCCCAAGGCCAAGGATTTACGGCCGATCGTCGAGAAGCTGGTGACGCTCGGCAAGCGCGGCGATCTGCATGCCCGCCGCCAGGCCATTGCGCAGATGCGCGATATTCCGATGGTCAAGAAACTGTTCGAGGTGATCGGCCCGCGCTACAAGGCGCGCGATGGCGGCTATACGCGCGTGCTCAAGGCCGGCTTCCGCTACGGCGATTCCGCGCCGGTGGCGGTGATCGAGTTCGTCGATCGCGATGTCGAGGCCAAGGGCCAGGATTCCGGCCCCGTGCAAGCGCGCACCGAGGCCGCCGAGCCGGCCGCGGCGTAACGTCTGATAAAGATCTCGCGCTGGATTTTTCTCTCGCTCCAATTTTCCGTGGGTGCGGCGATCCGCAACCGCCGCACCCATTGAATTTTGTTGGCCTCGCTCAGGCTTTGCCATAGGTTCGAGCGGCAAACGGGGAGGGGGGACCAATGCTACGGATCGTGGCGCTGACCGCGCTTGTTTGGATGATCGCCAGCACGGCCTATGCCGAGACGCCGCTCGAGCGGGGCTCCTATCTCGTCAACACCATCATGACCTGCGGCAATTGCCACTCGCCGAAGGGGCCGCCCGCTGTGGTCGCCGGCAAGGATTTTTCCGGCGGCTTGCGTTTCAACGCGCCGCCATTCGACGTCACCGCGCCGAACATCACATCGGATAAGGAGACCGGCATCGGCACCTGGAGCGCCGCCGATATCAAGCGGCTCTTGCTGGCGAACGTGCGCCCGAACGGCATGCCGATCGTGGTGATGCCGACCGGCTTCTACGGCATCCTGTTGCCGGGCGATCTCGACGCCATCGTCGCCTACGTGCAAAGCATCAAGCCCGTCAGAAACAAGGTACCCGACCCGATCTACAAACTGCCGGTGAAGCACGAGACTTTCCCCGGCGCCGAGAAGCCGATCAAGGCAAGCGACCTCAACGATGAGCTCGCGCGCGGCTTTTATCTCGCCACCATCGGTCACTGCATGGAATGCCACACCCCGATGGTCGACGGCGTTGAGGATTTCGCGCACGCGATGGGCGCCGGCGGCCAGCAATTCCCCGGCCCGTGGGGCATCTCGGTGTCGCGCAACATCACCTCGAGCAAGACCAAGGGCATCGGCGCCTGGACCGACGCCGAGGTCAAGCGCGCCATCACGCAGGGCATCGACAAGGACGGCAACAAGCTCAACGGGCCAATGGGCTATTCCTACTACGCTCACATGACCGACGCGGATCTGGACGCCGTGATCGCCTGGCTGCGTACAGTGCCGGCGAAGGAGTAAGCTGCTACTACCGCTCATTCCCGCGAAAGCGGGAATCCAGCGTCTAACGAACTGGGTCTCCGCTTTCGCGGGGACGGGAGGAAGGTGCCCCTCTCGATCCGTGCCCTTCTAATGCCGCGGTCCGCCCGCTATATGGGGGTGCTTCGAATCGGGGTTCTACTCATGGCACGTCTGCGCATCCTGGCTGTTGCGGCCGCGGTCTCGCTCCTGTTCGCGGCGCTGGCGCAACCCACCGCCGCGCAGGACCGCCGCGTCCCGGACTCGCTCGGCCAGCTGCAGCTGTCGTTCGCCCCGATCGTGCAGCGCGCCGCGCCGGCGGTGGTCAACGTCTACGCCGCGCACGTGGTCGAGAACCGCAATCCGTTCTTCGACGATCCGTTCTTCCGCCAGTTCTTCGGCGGCGGCGTGCCGCGCGAGCAGGTCGAGCGTTCGCTCGGCTCCGGCGTCATCATCGATCCGTCGGGCCTCGTGGTCACCAATTTCCACGTCATCAAGGACGCCAGCGAGATCAAGGTGGCGCTCGCCGACAAGCGCGAGTTCGATGCGGACATCGTGCTCAAGGACCAGCGCAGCGACCTCGCCGTGCTGCGCATCAAGGACGCGCACGAGCGCTTCCCGACGTTGGAGTTCGGCGATTCCGACCGGCTGCAGGTCGGCGACGTGGTGCTGGCGATCGGCGACCCGTTCGGCGTCGGCCAGACCGTGACGCACGGCATCGTCTCGGCGGTGGCGCGCACCGAAGTCGGCATCTCCGATTATCAGTTCTTCATCCAGACCGACGCCGCCATCAATCCCGGCAATTCCGGCGGCGCGCTGGTCGACATGAGCGGGCACCTGATCGGCATCAACACCGCGATCTATTCGCGCTCCGGCGGCTCGCAGGGCATCGGCTTTGCCATTCCGTCCAACATGGTGCGCTTTGTGGTCGCCTCGGCAAAGGGCGGCAGCAAGGTGGTGCAGCGGCCGTGGCTCGGCGCCAAGCTGCAGCAGATCACTCCCGACATCGCCGACAGCCTCGGGCTCAAACGGCCGAGCGGCGCGCTGGTGGCGAGCGTGGTCGCCGGCAGTCCGGCGGCGCGCGCCGGCATCCGCACCGGCGACGTGATCGTCAGCGTCGACGGCGCCGAGGTCGACGACCCGAACGCTTTCGACTATCGCTTCGCGACAAAACCGCTCGGCAGCACGGCGCAGGTCGCGGTGCTGCGCCGGGGCCAGGAGACCGTGGTGCCGGTGGCGCTGCAGCCGTTGCCGCAGACGCCGCGCGACGAGATCGAAATCAGTTCCGCCTCGCCGTTCCGCGGCGCCACCGTGGCGAACCTGTCGCCGGCCCTGGCCGACGAGTTGCGGCTCGACCCGCAGGCCCATGGCGTCGTCATCACCGCAGTGGCCGACGGTTCGACGGCTCAGGTCTTCGGCTTTCAGCCCGGCGATATCGTGGTCGCCGTCAACAACGAGAAAATCGCCAACACGGCGGACCTCGAGCGCATCAGCAAGTCCGCAAACCGCTCTTGGCGCGTCACCCTGCGCCGCGGCGATCAGCAGATTTCGGTGATGTTCAGCGGATGAGCCGGGCGTTTCCCGGGCGCTGTAGACCCGGGATCGTCAAGAACGCGGAGTTTGGTACCATCCCGGATCAGCGGTGCACCGCTGACGCGCTGCACCGCGTCCAGGATACGCATGCAAGTGGGCTTGCCGCGGCGCGGCGCATCCACCATTTTGCCCCAATGGCCAAACGGGCAGCCCAAACCAGCCTTTTCGCCGCCGCCGGTCTTGACCGCGACGCGCCGCGGCCGCTCGCCGACAAGCTGCGCCCGCAAAACCTTGCCGAGGTCGTCGGCCAGGATCATCTGCTCGGGCCGGACGGTGCGCTCAGGCGCATGCTGGAGACCCGCTCGCTCGGCTCGCTCGTTTTCTGGGGGCCGCCCGGCACCGGCAAGACCACGGTGGCGCGGCTGTTGGCGCACGCGACCGAGCTTTATTTCGAGCAGATTTCCGCGATCTTTTCCGGCGTCGCCGATCTGAAGAAGGTGTTCGAGGCGGCCCGCGCGCGGCGCGAAACCGGGCAGGGGACCTTGCTGTTCGTCGACGAAATTCACCGCTTCAACCGCGCCCAGCAGGACTCGTTTCTGCCGGTGATGGAAGACGGCACCATCGTTCTGGTTGGCGCCACCACGGAAAACCC
>JASHSE010000391.1 GCA_030036975.1 Xanthobacteraceae bacterium
GACACGCACGCGGCGACGGTGTTTTTGGCCGGCAGCCGCGCGGTGAAGATCAAGCGCGCGGTGCGCTTTGCCTTTCTCGATTTTTCCACGCTGGACAAGCGCAAAGCAGCCTGCGAGGCCGAGCTTGCGGTCAACGCGCCCTACGCGCCCGAGATTTACAAGGGCGTCGTTGCCATCACCCGCGAGCGCGACGGCAGGCTGGCCATCGGCGGCAGCGGCGCGCCGGTGGAATGGGCGGTCGACATGCACCGCTTCGACGAAACGCGCACGCTCGACCATTTGGCCGCCGCGATCGACGGCGCGCTTGCCGACGCGCTCGGCCGCGCGGTGGCGGCCGCGCACGCCAAGGCGCCGCCGGTCGAGGCCGGGCCGTGGATCGCCGCGCTCGGTTCCTATATCGACGAGCATGTCGAGGCATTTTCCGCGCATCCGGACATATTCGGAGCCGCCGCGATCGCGGCGCTGGCCCGGCAAAGCCGCACCGGCTATGACCGCATCGTGCCGCTGCTTTCCGAGCGCGGCCGGCGCGGCCTCGTCCGCCGCATTCATGGCGATCTGCATCTCGGCAATATCGTCTTGATCGACGGCCGGCCGGTGCTGTTCGACGCCATCGAGTTTTCCCAGGTCATTGCTTCGGGCGACGTGTTGTACGATCTCGCGTTCCTGTTGATGGATCTCGTCGAGCGCGGCTTGGACGAGGCGGCCAACATCGTGCTCAACCGCTATCTCGCCGAAACAAACCGCGTCGCGGATCTCGACGCGCTCGCCGCCCTGCCCTTCTTTATCTCGATGCGCGCCGCGATCCGCGCCAACGTCACGGCGGCGCGGATGGAGCGCGCGGGCGCCGGCCAGCAGGGCGCCATCGCCAAGACCGCGGCGGCCTATTTCGCCTTCGCGCAGCGGGCGATCGCGCCGGCAGAGCCGAAGCTGGTCGCGATCGGCGGCCTGTCCGGCACCGGCAAGTCGCAGCTTGCCCGGGCGCTGGCGCCGGCCATCGCGCCGATGCCCGGCGCCGTGATCGTGCGCTCCGACGTCGAGCGCAAGGTTTTGTTCGGCGTCGGCGAGACCGAGCGGCTGCCGCCGCAGGCCTATGCGGCCGACGTTACGGAGCGAGTCTATGCCGTACTCTGCGACAAAGCCCGCCGCATCGTCGGCGCCGGTCATTCGGTCATCGTCGATGCGGTGTTCGCCAAGCCGCAGGAGCGCGTAGCGCTCGCCGCTCTGGCGCAATCCGCCGGCACTCGCCTGCACGGACTGTTCCTCACCGCGCCGCTCGAGGTCCGGCTCGCCCGCGTCGGCGGCCGCAGCCGCGATGCCTCCGACGCCGGCCGCGAGGTGGCGCAAGCGCAGGAGGCCTATGACCTCGGCCCGCTCGATTGGACGCCGATCGATGCCTCCGGCACGCCTGCGGACACGGCGGCCCGGGCGCGCGCCATGCTGCATTGACGAAGCCGCCCGCTGCCGACATAAAGCGGCCGAACCGACCACCCGGCCCGGGCCGCCCCTGCTTGCGGTCCAATCGTGAGGCCGAGAGAAAGGCTGGACATGGCGAACAGTGCTTCCACTACGGCGACCCACGGCGGGGAGCCGACGCGGCGCGATTTTCTCTTCATCGCTACTGCCACCGTCGCGACGGTCGGCGCGGTGGCGACGCTGGTGCCGCTGATCGACCAGATGAATCCGGACGCCTCGACGCTCGCCGCGGGCGGCCCGGTCGACGTCGACGTGAGCAAGATCGGGGAAGGCTCGCAGATCGTGGTGCGCTGGCGCGAACGGCCGATCTGGATCTATCACCGCTCGAAGCAGACGCTCGACATGCTGCAGAACACCAAGGACACCTCGCTGTTGTCCGATCCGGATTCCAAGGCGATGCAGCAGCCGCCCTATGCGCAAAACTGGCACCGCTCGGTCAAGCCGGAATACGGCGTCTTGGTCGGCATCTGCACCCATCTCGGCTGCATTCCGCTGTTCTTCCCGAACCCGAGCGCGACCACGCCGGTCGCCAATTGGATCGGCGGCTATTTCTGCCCGTGCCACGGCTCGAAATACGACGCCGCCGGCCGCGTCTATAGCGGCGTGCCGGCGCCCTACAATCTGCCGGTGCCGCCGTACCATTTCCTCAACGACACCACGATCCGCATCGGCGAAGATCCGCCGAACAACGCCTGGAATTTCGATTCCATTTTGCAGCTGTAAGCGCCGCATCCTTCTCCGCGAGAGCGGCGCGCCAGCGGGTGAGGATAAGCGACAGCATTCTCGCGGCACGTTTTGTTGTGCCCGAGGTTTGTTTGATGCACACGGCCGTAGCCCGGATGAGCGAAGCGATATCCGGGAGCGGCGTTGCAAGCTTCACGATCGATCCCGGATGTCGCTTCGCTCATCCGGGCTACGAAGAGAAGAAAAAGAAGAAAGAAAAGAAAAAGGAGACGGAACGCCGAGAGACGCGTAGTCACGATCCGCGCCACGCGCAACGCGCGTTACCACGCGTGCACGCTTCGGGCGCGGCGCCGCCCCCACCCTTCCCTCCCCCGCTTGCGGGGGAGGGAAGGCAGGGGGCGGCTCGCCTCTCGGCGTTCCATCGCGGCTCTCGCCGGCCGGTTGTCACCTTGCCGGCTCAGCTCCAGGCCAGGCTTCCTGGGACGCGGACTTCGAGGTCTTCGCTAGGCGGGCGTTACCCGCCCCTTCCTGTCCCAGTCCAGAGGCAGCACCCCTCACTGCGGCCGTAGTACCGCGGCGCGTGATGCCCGGAGCCGCCCGGGCGCAGGGGGCAAGCCTGCGCGCAGGCACCGCACTCGCTCCTGCCGCACGGCTTGCCGTCCGCGCGGCGTCCTTGTCGAGCGAGTATTTGCGCTTCCTATAGCCGTCACAGAATTATTGTCAAGTTTGTCGCGTTAAACGCGACTTAATATATTGATTTTATGTCGTTTTCAATTTTTCTGTGTCATCGGCTTAATCCAACCGTCGCAACGCACTCGGAATATGATTCGCAACAACTGAGCCTAACGAGATCACCTCTGAAACAGCCAACGCGCCAGGGCGGTGGCGGCAGCCGCGCCGACAAGCTGAGCGACGATGAAGGCAAGCACGCCCGCCGGCGCAATGCCCGCATAGGTGTCTGACAGAGCGCGGGCGATGGTCACGGCGGGATTGGCGAACGACGTCGACGCCGTAAACCAATAGGCCGCCGTAATGTAGAGGCCGACCGCATAGGGAATCGCGGCCGGCGTCCGCGCGGCGCATCCGAAGATCGTCAGCAACAGGCCGAACGTAGCGACACATTCCGCAAACCATTGGCCTGGCCCTGTCCGCACTGTCACTGAGACTTGCCATAAGGGAAGCTCGAACATGGCGTGCGCGGCGAGCACGCCGAGGATGCCGCCGGCGATTTGCGCGGCGATGTACATGACCGTGACACGCGCCGGCAGTTCGCGGCGCAAGGCCGCAGCGATGCTGACGGCCGGATTGAAGTGCGCGCCCGACACCGGGCCGAACGTGAGAATGAGCACGGCAAGCATCGCGCCGGTCGGCAGCGTGTTGCAAAGGAGC
>JASHSE010000392.1 GCA_030036975.1 Xanthobacteraceae bacterium
CGCCGGCGTTGAGCCGCAGCACATGGGTCAGATAATGCTGCTGCGCGGCCGCGAGCGGCACCAGGGCGCCGGCGTCAAGCGGCGCCTCGACATACAGGCGGGGGCTGCGGAAATCGTACCGGGCCATGTCGCATCATGGCGCATCTTGCGGCGCCTGTCGGACTTCGGTTGTGAGTTAACCCCGTATTAATCGCGATTCCGGAACTTACAGCGTTGTCGCACCCCCGCTCTCGGTCTGCCGGCGCGGAGCCCCCTGCCCCCATGTCGCCGGATTTCGAGTGCCTTTAATGGCATGGTTTAATGACTTGGCGGAATAGGGCACAGTGGGAACCGGGAAAGACGCATGATAAAGCGCAAGCTCCTCAGGCCGATCGGCGTCGGCGCGGGTCTTGTGGGACCAATGGCGCTCGCCGTCATGGTCAACGCAGCTGCAATCGGCTCCGCTTCGGCGCAGCAAATGCCGGGGGCGGCGGCATCGCCCTGCGACCAATTCAGGCCGCTGAGCGAAATCGCCCGCCAAAAAGGCATGGCGATTGGCGCTGCGGAAAAGCGCCATCCCGACCGCAAGGAAATGTGCACACTGGTGTCGCAGTTTTCCGTCGCCGAGGGCGCGGTGATCAAGTTCCTCGAGACCAATCAGACTTGGTGCGGCGTTCCGCCCGAAGTCGTCAAATCGGCCAAGGCCACTCACGAAAAGACCCTTAAGTTCAAGGAAGTGGTTTGCGCGGCGGCGCCGCAGCCGAAAATTCCGACGCTCAGCGATGCCATCGGCACGCCGAGCCTCGATACGGCGAAGAACACCAAGACCGGCCGCGGCGGCACCTTCGATACGCTCACCGGCAATCCGCTCGCCAAATGAACCAGGCGACCGGCCCGGTTGCAGACTCCACCGGCAACTGGGTCGATTCGCTGGCGCCGGCTTGGCTGCGGCCGTATCTGCGGCTGGCGCGGCTCGATCGGCCGATCGGCTCCTGGCTGCTGCTGCTGCCCTGCTGGTGGTCGTGCGCGCTCGCGGCCGTGGCCGCGCACGCCCGCGCGCCGAGCCTCGTCCACCTCGTGCTGTTCTTCATCGGCGCCTTTGCCATGCGCGGGGCCGGCTGCACCTGGAACGACATCGTCGACCGCGACCTCGACGCCAGCGTCGAGCGCACGCGCTCGCGGCCGATCCCATCGGGTCAGGTCAGCGTCGGCCGGGCCGCGCTGTTCCTCGTTGTGCAGGCGCTGATCGGTCTTGCGGTGCTGTTGTCGTTCAATGGCTTTGCCATTGCGCTCGGCATCGCCTCGCTCGTCATCGTCGCCGTCTATCCGTTCATGAAACGCATCACCTACTGGCCGCAGATCGTGCTCGGCCTGGCGTTTTCCTGGGGCGCGCTGATGGGCTGGGCGGCCGCGTTCGGCAATCTCGCCGCGCCGCCGCTGTTGCTCTATGCCGGGTCGATTTCCTGGGTCATCGGCTACGACACGATCTATGCCCACCAGGATCGCGAGGACGACGCCCTGATCGGCATCAAATCGACGGCGCTGCTGTTCGGGGCGCGGACCAAGCCCATGCTGGCGTTGTTTTACGCCCTCGCCGTCATCCTGATCGGGGCTGCCGGATTTTCCGCCGGTGCCGGCTGGCCGTTCGCCCTCGGGCTTGCCGCTTTCGCAGCTCACCTCGCCTGGCAGATCGCCCGCCTCGATATCGGCAATCCCGACAATTGCCTCGCCGTGTTCAAATCGGACCGCGACGCCGGCCTGATCCTGTTTGCCGGCTTGCTGCTCGATGCCGCGCTGCGCGGCATTGCATGATCGCCAATCTGGCGATCTGACTACAAAGAGCACTTAATCTTGACCTCATCCTGAGGTGCCCGCGCAAAGCGCGGGCCTCGAAGGATGCAGGCCGAGGCGCCTAGGCCTCGCCCTTCGAGGCTCGGCGCTTCGCGCCGAGCACCTCACGGTGAGGAGAGGAGTCAGCAAGAAGAGCGATCGCATGATCTCCGTCATGAACAGATGGCCGCGCATCGCGTTCGCTGGATTGCTGGCGCTTTTCTGGTCGATTGCAGCCGCGCGCGGCGAGCCGCTGACGCTGCGCTACGCGCAGGCCTATTCGGCCGCGCACAGCATCTTTTCGCTGCCCATCACGGTGGCGCGGCGCGAGGGGCTGTTCCGCCGCGCGGGATTGAACGTGCGCCTCATCATTCCGGT
The DNA here is from genome assembly GCA_030036975.1 of Xanthobacteraceae bacterium. Taxonomy (GTDB): domain Bacteria; phylum Pseudomonadota; class Alphaproteobacteria; order Rhizobiales; family Xanthobacteraceae; genus BOG-931. Next base: position 2,188 of record JASHSE010000392.1, read on the forward strand.
GCCGGGCGGCTCCGACAAGATGATCGACGCGCTGGACGATAATTGGGCGGACGTGACCCATATCGCCACGCCGTTTCTCATTCGCGCCGCGCTGGCCGGTTCGGATGCGGTGGCGATCGACACCGAGTTCAAGAATCCGATCTACAGTTTGATCGCCAAGCCCGGGATCACCTCGATTGCCGATCTGAAAGGCAAGCTCGTCGGCCTTGCCGATCAAGCCGGCACGGTCTCGATTTCGATGCGCAGGCTGTTGGCGGCGCACGGGCTCAACGCCGGCGACTATGCAGTCAAGGTTGAAGAAGGCACGCCGGCGCGCTTCAACTGCCTGCGTGGCGGCAACTGCGATGCGGTCGTGCTCGGCCAGCCGCAGGATCTGCAGGCGATCGCCGCGGGCTATCGCCTGCTCGGCCGATCCAACGAGGCCGTGCCGGATTTTCTCTACACGGTGACTGCGGTTCGCCGCTCCTTCGCGCAAGCGCATCGAGAGGCGCTGATCCGCTTCGTGCGCGGCATGGCGGCGGCCTTCGCCTTCATCCGCGCGCCGGAAAACCGCGACCGCGTGGTCAAGCTCGTTGCCGAAACGCTCGGCTGTCCGGATGCGATTGCGGCACAGACGCTCGATTTGTTCTTGCAGCCTGGCCGCGACGTGCTGCCGGTCCGCGGCGAAATCGATTTAGCGGCGCTGAACGAAGTCATTGCTATGATGGCGGAAGCCGGACTGCTCAAGCCGCCGCTGCCACAAGCCGCACGCTTCGTTGACCTGCACTATTTACGTGCCGCCGGCCTGCAATAGAAGCGACGTCAGCTTGCATGACCGGCTTGCGGCCAGGCCGCGGCAACCGCCTTGCCGGCTTAAGGGAACGGGAGCAGGATGGCGCGAATAGGCTTTGTGGCCGTCTCTTGATTCGATGGCTCGCTTCGGCGGCCTTTGCCGCACGAAACAACAAGCACTCGACATTCCCAGGGAGCGATTGATGAAATCCACCACCATGCTGAGCGCCGCCACCGCGTTGGCGATCATATTGTGTCAGGCGCCATCGGCGCTGCGGGCGTATGCGCAGAACCAGGCCGCCATTGCCGGCCAGGTCAGCTCCGCTGCGGAAGGCGCCATGGAAGGCGTCGTCGTCACCGCGCACCAGGACGGCTCCATTGTTTCGGTCAGCGTCGCGACCGACGCCAAGGGGCATTACGCGTTTCCCGAGAACCGGCTCGAGCCCGGCCATTACACGCTCGCCATCCGCGCCGTCGGCTACGATCTCGCCGCGCCGGCCGCGACCAACGTGGT
>JASHSE010000393.1 GCA_030036975.1 Xanthobacteraceae bacterium
TGCGCGCTGTCGATGACGGCGAGCCGCTCGTTGAGTTTCTGCAGGTTCTCGGCGGTCTTTTGCGTGGTGTGCTGCATCGATTCGCCGAGCCGATGCGTCACCGCGTCGAGCCGCTCGTTGACGGAGCGCTGCAGCTGCGACTGGGTGTTGGTGAAATGACCCATCAGCGCCTCGAGCCGCGCCGCAGTGTCGGTCTGCACGCGCGCGAGTTCGGCGATGAGAGCGGCGTGCGGCGCGGCGCCATCGCGGCCGCGCCACAGCACAAAAGCGGTCGCCGCCAGTGTGACGCACGCGGCGAGCAAGGCCATGAATGCGATAGTCGACAGATCGGGCATGAAAGCCAGTCTACGCGATTCGCCGCCGCCGGAACGAAGGGCGAACGGTCATATCCACTTGGGAGCCGCGGCGCAACCTGGCTTGTGCGCATTGACCACGGTTTACGCACCGCTTACATCGCCGACATGGCGGTGCGCGAAATCATAAAGCTTCCCGACAAGCGGTTGCGGCTCCAATCCGAGCCGATCAGGCGCGTCGACGCCGGCATCCGCAAGCTGGTCGATGATCTGTTCGAGACCATGTACGACGCGCCCGGCATCGGGCTCGCGGCGATCCAGATCGGCGTCGCCAAGCGTGTCATGACGATGGACTTGTCGAAGAAGGACGACACGCACGAGCCGCAGGTCTTCATCAATCCGGAGGTCACCTGGGCGTCGGCGGAGACCGCGAAATACGAGGAAGGCTGCCTGTCGATCCCGGAGTTTTACGAGGAGGTCGAGCGCCCCGCCAAGGTCAGGGTGAAGTATCTCGACATCGACGGCAAGGAGCACGAGATCGAGGCCACGGGCCTGCTCGCCACCTGCCTGCAGCACGAGATCGACCACACCAACGGCATCCTGTTCATCGATTACATCTCCAAGCTCAAGCGCGACCGCATCGTCAAAAAGTTCGCCAAAGCCGCAAAGAAGGTGGAGGCGTGATTGCCGCTCCGCCTCGTCTTCATGGGCACGCCCGACTTTGCCGTGCCCACGCTGGTCGAGCTTGCCGGCGCCGGCCACCCGATCGTCGCGGTCTTTAGCCGCCCGCCACGGCCGGCCGGCCGCGGACTGGCGCCGCAGCCGAGCGCCGTCGCGCGCCAAGCCGAACGGCTCCATCTGCCGGTCCTGACGCCGACGACACTGCGTGGCGACGACGCGGCGGCCGTCATGCGCGCCCACGGCGCCGAGGCTGCGGTGGTCGTCGCCTACGGGCTCATCCTGCCGAAGCCGATCCTCGAGGCCTTTCCGCTCGGCGCGTTCAACGTGCATGCCTCGCTGTTGCCGCGCTGGCGCGGCGCCGCGCCTATACATCGCGCCGTCATGGCCGGCGATCGGCAGACCGGCGTGACCATCATGAAGATGGCGGAGGGCCTCGATACCGGGCCGATCGTTGCGCAGCGTCGCGTCGCGATTGCGCCGGATGCGACCGCCGGCGATCTGCACGATGAATTGGCACGGTTCGGCGCGACTCTCATGTCGATCGCGCTTGGTGCGCTGGAACGCGGCTCGCTGCAAATGACGCTGCAGGGCGAAGCCGGCGTGACTTATGCCCACAAGATCGACAAGAGCGAAACGCGCGTCGATTGGACCAAGCACTGGCAGGAGGTGCACAATCATTGCCGCGGGCTGTCGCCGTTTCCGGGCGCCTGGTGCGAGCTTTCCGGTGCCGGCCGGATCAAGATTTTGCGCACCACCAAGGGCATCGGCGCGGGACCGCCAGGACACGTGCTCGACGACAGGCTGACGATCGCCTGCGGCAGCGGCGCGGTACGGCTCGTTGCCCTGCAGCGCGCCGGCCGTCAGCCGATGCCGGCCGACGAATTTCTGCGCGGCACGCCGGTCGCGCCGTCGAGCGTGTTCGCTTAAAAGCGAAGCGATGCCGCGCTACAAGCTCACCATCGAATATGACGGCACCCCGTTCGTCGGCTGGCAGGCGCAGGACAACGGTCCGTCGGTGCAGGGCGTGCTCGCCGACGCCGTTGCGGCGTTCGCCGGCGAGCGCGTCGCGGTCTCCGGCGCCGGACGCACCGATGCCGGCGTGCACGCGCTCGGCCAAGTGGCGCATGTCGATCTCGGCAAGGACTGGGACAACGACACCGTGCGCGACGCCGTCAATTTTCATCTGCGGCCGCAGCCGGTCGCGGTTCTCACAGCCGAACAGGTCGCGGCCGATTTCGACGCGCGGTTTTCGGCGAAGCAGCGCCACTATCTGTACCGCATCGTCAATCGCCGCGCCGATCTTGCGCTCGACCACAACCGCGCCTGGCGCGTGCCGCGGCCGCTCGACGCCGCCGCCATGGACGACGCGGCGCAGCTTCTGGTCGGCCACCACGACTTCACCACCTTCCGCGCCGCCGAGTGCCAGGCCAAATCGCCGGTCAAGACGCTCGACCGCCTCGACGTCACGCGCGACGGCGACGAACTGCGCATCACCGCGTCGGCGCGTTCGTTCCTGCATCATCAGGTGCGCTCGATGGTCGGCTCGCTCGTCCATGTCGGCGACGACAAATGGCGCGCCGCCGATCTCGCCAATGCGCTCGCCGCGCGCGACCGCGCCGCCTGCGGCCAGGTCGCGCCGCCGCACGGGCTTTATCTGGTGCGGGTGGAGTATTGAGCGAACGCAGGGGTGGGCGCCGTGCCCCACCCTCCAGAGTCTTCTTCATCGATTGTTAATCAATTCTGTTAATCAAATAAGCTTGCAGCGATGCGGCGCCTCGAACATCACCCGCGTGATCTTGTTGCGTCGATAAAGGGTTTGCTCCCCGCCCGCAGCCGCCACATGTGTCTTAAGGGATCGGGATGTTCATCGGCAGCCAGGTCACGCTCGGCGCATTCGTTCCTGATGATTACGTCGCGATGTATTGCTGGGCCAACGACATCGTTGCGGCGCGCCTCGACGGCGCATTCCGGCCGGCGAATCTCAAGGACGTCATTACGCAGTGCGAAGCCGCGGCAAAAGATCCGTCGCGGGTCATGTTGGCGATCCGCCGGCGCAGCGAACCGAAGCTGATCGGTTATGTCCAGATCCAGAATATCAGCGCCGTGCATCGCTCCGCCGACATCGGCATTCGGATCGGTGAGGAGAAGTACCGCGGCCGCGGCCATGGCAAGGAAGCCCTTGGCCTCGCGCTCGGCTATTGCTGGGACCACTTGAATTTGGAGCGGGTCGGGCTGGTGGTGTTTCGCCATAACACCAGAGCGATCAACGCCTACCGGGCGGCCGGCTTCAAAAGAGAAGGCCTGCTCAAGCGGCTGTGGTATGTCGATGGAAGCTGGGTCGACGTCGTTCTGATGGCGGCATTCCGGCGGTCACGGTCGAGGCAACGCGCCCGGCCGGGCAGTCAAACATCGACCGACGCCAATCCTCCCGTCCATATCAACGCGCCCGCTGTGGCCGCATAGCGAAGTTCCAGCACCGCGAGAAGGCCGATGCCCGCTCAAGCAATCGATCAGACCGACGCCGCCGACCCCCGGTCCGGCGCGCGCCGAGCGCCCTCAGGCTCAAGTCGAGCGGCGGCCGACGCCGGCGCCGCCGAGGTGGCGATCCGGCTTGGCGACCCGGTGCCGTGGTTCGGCGGACCGCTCCTGGGCGAGGGATCATTCAATTTGCAGGTCGCGGCCGGCCGCTGGATCGTTCTCGCATTTCTCGACCCGAGCCGGTCCGGCGCCTTCGAGCATGAGCTGGAGGAGCTTATTGGCGGCCAGCGGTTTGACGACGACCATGTGATCTTTTGCGGCGTTCTCGCCACCCCGCCGCAGCAACCGGAGCGGTTGATCGGCCGCAGCGACGGAGCGGTCAATTTCATCGCCGACTACGACGGCGCCATCGGCCGACTATTCGGCGCCATCGAGAAGCCGCGCACCTTCGTGCTCGATCCGCTGCTGCGCGCCGTCGCCAATATTCCCGCCGATGCGGCCGCGGGACACGGCAAAGCGGTGCGCGAGGTCGTCGACAGCCTGCCCAAGGTCGATGAGTCCGCCGGCGTGCCGCTGACGGCCCCGGTTCTGATCGTCCCGCGCGTGTTCGATTTCCCGCTGTGCGACACCCTGATCCGGGTTTTCAACGAGCTCGGCGGCGCCGAGTCCGGATTTTTGCTGGACGTCAACGGCAAAACCGGAAGGGTCGTCGACCATCGCCTCAAGCGGCGGAGCGACCTCGTCATCTCGCATCCGGTGCTGCGCGAGGCGATGCGCAGCCAGATCGTGCGCCGGCTCATTCCGGCAGTCGACCGCTTCTTTCAGTTCAAGGCGACCCGGCTCGATCGTTACATCGTCTCTTGCTACGACGCTGCAGACGGCGGCCATTTCTATCGCCACCGCGACAACGAGAACATCGGCGGGCAACACCGGCGCTTCGCGATCACGATCAATCTCAACAAGGACTATCAGGGCGGCGATCTGGTGTTCGCCGAATTCGGGCGGCGCAGCTATCGCGCACCGGTGGGCGGCGCCGTCGTGTTCTCGTGCGGCGCCTTACATCAGGTGACGCCGGTCGTCACCGGCCGCCGCTATGCATGCCTGGCCTTTATCTACGGCGAGGCCGACGCGGCTTTGCGCGAAGCCAACAACGCCAAGCTGCATCCCGACGCTGCGCGCTATGTGCCGGAGTCGGACCTGTTGTTTCCGGACGGCAACGCGTAGCGCCCCTCAAGCGCGCTCAGCCAAAATAACTTCTCCATGATCCGGCGGTAAGAACGTAGGTGGGCACCGCGCTTGCTTAGAGCGCCCGCGTGGGCAAAATCGCTTCAAGGCGGTGCCCACGCGTCACGGCTGCACAGCAATTTTGCCCCCCTACGGATTAAAATACTTCTCGATGATCGCGCGATAGATCGCGGTGAGCGCGATGAGGTCGGCGATTGGCGCGCATTCGTCGACGGCGTGCATGGTCTGGCCGACCAGGCCGAATTCGAGTACCGGGCAATAATCCTTGATGAAGCGCGCGTCGGAGGTGCCGCCGACGGTGGAGATTTTCGCCTGCCTCCCGGTCACCTCGGCGATCGCGGCCATGGCGAGATCGGTGAACGGCCCGGGCGCAGTGAAAAACACGTCGGCGTTCGAGGGCGGCCACTCGAACGCATAACGGATGCGGCCGCCGGCAGCGGTTTGGGCGCGCTGCTCGATCAGCGCTTTCAGCGAGGCCTGGCTGTGGCGGTCGTTGTAGCGGATGTTGAAGCGTCCGCGCGCCTCGGCGGGAATGAGATTCACGGTCGGGTTGCCGACGTCGACCGAGGTGAATTCGAGGTTCGATGGATCGAAATGCTCGCTGCCCTGATCGAGCGGCGCCTGCATCGCCGCGATCAGCGTCACTAGGCCGCGGATCGGATTGTCGGCGCGGTCCGGATAGGCGACGTGGCCCTGGCGGCCGCGTACGATCAGCGTGCCGTTGAGCGAGCCGCGCCGGCCGGCCTTGATGGTGTCGCCGAGCACCTGTTGGCTACTCGGTTCGCCGAGGATGCAATGGTCGAACGTTTCGCCGCGCGCGGCGGCCCATTGCAACAGCTTGACCGTGCCGTTGACGGCGACGCTCTCCTCGTCGCCGGTGATCAAGAGCGACAACGATCCGCGCTTCGGCGCGCCGCCGTTCGCCGCCAGATGATCGAGCGCGGCAGCGACGAAGCAGGCGATGTCGCCCTTCATGTCGACGGCGCCGCGGCCGTACAGCACGCCGTCCGCGACCGTGCCGGCGAACGGCGGATGCCGCCACGCCTTGTCATCGCCCGGCGGCACCACGTCGGTGTGGCCGGCGAAGACGAGGTTGGGTTTTTGCGTGCCGATCCGCGCATAAAGGTTGTCGATCGACGCCGTGCCCGGCTCGGCAAAGGTCGTGCGCTGCACGGTGAAGCCGGCTTTGCTCAGGACGTCCTGTAAATAAGCGAGCGCGCCGCCCTCCTCGGGCGTCACCGAGGCGCAGCGCAAGAGACCGCGGGCGATGGCGACGGGATCGGCGGTCGGCATCAAAAAGTCAGCGAAAGGTTGTCGGCAGGCTTGCCCGACACATCGAGGAGTTCGGGAAGGACAAGCCTCACCTCCTCAATCATGCCAGGCCAAGTGTCGGCCTCGACGACAAGGCCAGGCACCTCTTCGCTGGTGGCGATCCAAACGCCTGCCTTAGGATTCCAGCGTGCATCGATGGCGATTGATCGGCTCATGGCGACAAGATCGTGCACCGCACGGCGGGGGTCAATCCCTCGCGGCCAGTGGATCAGGTCCATGGCGGTTCGGCCCCGGCGTGCCTTTGCGGAAGCCGAGCTCGACGAGCAGGCCGAGGCCGAGGAGCGTGAACGGCACCGTGATGGCAAGCGACAGCGTGCTCGGCTCTTCGTTGGTGCCCGTCAACCCGACCACCGCGAGAAAATCGAGCAGCACGCTGCCGGCAAAGAAAAGCGCAATGGGCCAGAGCGGCATATTGCGGTCGTTGCCGCGCTTCACCGCGATGGCGAATTCCGGATAGGTGAAGGCGAGATCGACCACGGCGTTGAGCTGGTCGCCGCCGATCTGCTGCGCGACGTAGCACGCCACCACGTTGGCGGCGAGCACCGCGCCAAGCGCGGTCCAGAAAGTCTGGCGGCCGATGCGGCCGTGAAAAGCGTCGAGCAGATAGCGCCAATCCATCGCCGGTCCGCAACGATCAATCAATCACGCAGCAATTCGTTGATACTGGTCTTGGCGCGGGTTTTTTCATCGACGCGCTTGACGATGACGGCGCACGACAGATTGGGCGTCGGCTTGCCGTGGCGCACCTCGCCCGGCAGCGTGCCCGGCACCACCACCGCGTAGGGCGGCACCTCGCCGTGGAGCACCGCGCCGGTTTCGCGGTCGACGATCCGGGTCGAGGCGCCGATGAACACGCCCATCGACAGCACCGCGCCTTCGCGCACGATGACGCCCTCGGCCAGTTCGGAGCGGGCGCCGATGAAGCAATTGTCCTCGACGATCACCGGGCCGGCCTGCAGCGGCTCGAGCACGCCGCCGATGCCGACGCCGCCGGAGAT
>JASHSE010000394.1 GCA_030036975.1 Xanthobacteraceae bacterium
CAGGAAGAACAGATCGTCAAGACTGCCGGCGGCAACTGGCAGAAGTACGAGACAGCCAAGACTGCCGCGGCGCAAAAGGCAAACCTCCAGATCGAGCGGAATAACGAAACGGCGCTGGAGAAAGATGCTGCCGAATGGCAGGGCGCCATGTCGCCGGTGTTGAGCGCCTGGAATTCGCAGCTGCGTGGCCTGCTCGCTGGCACCGAAAGCTGGTCGAAGGCGATGAAAAAAATCGTCGCCGATCTGGTCATCCAGATCATCGAGTATTTCGAGCGGTTGGCGGTCCAGAAGGCGGCGCTTGGGCTTGCCGACATGTTCAAGGGCACTGCGCTCGGCGGCGGCCCGCAGAGCTTCATCCAAAGCCTGCTGCCGGGCGGTGGTCAAGCTGGTGGCGCGGCCATGCTGCAAACCGGCGCTACGACGCTGCAGTCGGCCTCGTTGACCTTGCAGACGGCGGCGACCCAGCTTCTCGGGACTGGCGCCGCCGGTGCGCCGCTCAATCTGCTTTCCGGTGCTGGTGCGGGCGCCGGCAGCGCGGCGTCGGGTGCGGCCGGCGCAGCGACGCTGACCACGGCCGGCACGACGCTGACGACCGCTGGCGCCGGCCTCAACACGGCAGCCGCGGCGCTGAGCACCGCGGCGGCCAGTCTCGGCGCCAGCGCCGCCGGCAGCGCGGCGAGCGGCGCGTCCGGCATTGGTGGTATTTTCAGCTCGTTCGCCTCGATCTTCGGGTTTGCCTCCGGCACCGACAACATCCTGTCCGGCGGCCTGGCCATCGTGCATCCGGGCGAATCCATCGTACCGGCTGCGCGCGGCTCCGGCCCGTTCACCGGCGCCGGCCTGAGCGGCAACACCACGCACATCAACCCTTCGATCAACATCACCGCGATGGACAGCCGCAGCGTCGCGCGCTTCTTCAACGACAACGCCCATCACATGGTCCGCGCGCTGCAGCGGGGCTTAAAGAACGGCGCGCATCTGCCGCTGCGCCCCGCGATGCGATGAGCACACCATCATGACGACGCCACCGCTCTTGCCGACGCTGCCCGGCCTGTCGTGGTCGCGGCACAAGAAGCCCGGATTCAACACCCGCGTCGCCAGCCACGTCTCCGGCCGCGAGGTGCGCGTGCCGCTGATGGCCTATCCGCTCTACGAGTTCGAGGCGAAATACGGCCTGACCTCGTCGGCGACGCTGTTCGCCGGCCTGCAAGCCAATTCGCTGCAAGTACTGATGGGCTTTTTTCTGCAGCTGCAGGGCCAGGCCGGTACATTCCTGTATGTCGATCCCGACGACAATACGATCACCGGCCAGTTTCTCGGCGACGGCAGCGGCGCGACGACGACGTTCCAGTTTGTGCGCGCGCTCGGCGGGTTTGTCGAGCCGGTGAGCTGGGTGACGACGATCAACAACGTCTATCTCAACGGCGTGGCGCAGGCGGGCAGTTCGTACAGCCTGGCGGCGCCGAACACGCTCGCCTTCAGCGCGGCGCCCGCCGCCAGCGCCGCCGTCACGGCGGATTTCAGCTTCGCCTTCAATTGCCGCTTCCTCGACGATCAGATGGATTTCGAGGAGTTCATGTCGAACCTCTGGCGGCTCGACAGCGTAAAATTCCGCAGCGTCAAGAGCTGGCTTGGCGGATGAGGGGGAAGAGCGGATGTCCAGCTTTATACACTCTTCCAATCAAAGCCGCGCGCGAATGGGTTGGCGGGCGGCTTATCTGGCATCGCGCGGTCTCCAATCGCCGCAACTTGCTGGGCGGATGTTGCTGCCCCAGCCGCGGTGGCGCTCAGGCGCCGGGCGACCGCGCGATGCAAAAATGAGCGCGCGGCCTAAAAGATGAAACCGGCATCTACCACGCTGATCAACTATCTCAACGCCATTCGCGCCGCGCCGGATGCCGTGATACTGATGGCCGATGCGTTCGCCTTCACGCTCGCGGACGGCAGCGTGCTCGGCTACACCAATGTCGACGTGTCGTTTTCCTACAACGGCACGCTATATGCAGCCAATTCCGTCCGCATCGACGGCCTCAAATTCAAGCAGTCAATCGGCCTTGATGCCGACAGCCAGCAGATCTCGGTCGCGGCGCTGTCCACCGACACGATAACCGGCGGCGCGGGTTTTTTGCAGGCACTGCGCAACCGCGCCTTCGACGGCTGCCGCATCGCGCGCACCCGCGTGTTCTTCTCCGACACGATCGGCGGCACCGCGGTCGACGGCGTGCTGCTGTTCCAGGGCCGGCTCGGCAAGATCGACGAGATCGGCCGCACCTCGGCGAAGCTCACCGTCAATTCCGACCTCTGCCTGCTCGACAATTACATGCCGAGGAACATGTATCAGCCGACCTGCCTGCATACGCTGTACGATTCCGGCTGCACGCTGATCAAGGCGAACTTCGGCACCAACGGGGTGGTCGGCGCCGGCTCGACCTTCAACCAGATCAACTGGAGCGGCGCCGGCACCAACTTTCAGCAAGGCACGCTGACCTTCACGTCGGGCGTCAATTCCGGTCTCTCGGTCACGGTCGGCGGCGCGCTCAACGGCGCCTATCTGACGTTGATCTATCCGCTGCAGCAGGCGCCGAACACGGGCGACGCCTTCACCGTCTATTTCGGCTGCGACCACACCGAGAGCACATGCCTCACCAAGTTCAACAACCTCGTCAACTTCCGCGCCTTCCCCTTCGTGCCGCCGCCGACGATGATAGTGCCGTCGTACACGGGGGCCGCCTCCAACAAATAGGCCGTGGTGTACCTGGCGCTGTAGCGCGCTTGCTAGAAGCCAGAAATCAGAAATCGGAAAGCCCAGGATGAGCGTTCATAATCTCATTGATCACCCGCCGGCGCCCGGCGGTGTCACCGTCAGGACCATGGCGGTCGACATGGGCGCGCACCTGGTGGTCGTCACGGCGCTGACCCTGGCGATGGCCGAAGCGTTCGCCCGCTCGGTCGACGACGGCGAGTTCGCAAAGTTCCTGGCCGCGTTTGCCGCGCAAAGCGGCAAGATGGCGGCGCAATATCCGCCGCCGGTGCAAAATGCCGTCGCTGCGCAGTGCGAGACTTTGACGGCGCAATTGTGCGCGGCGCGGGTGCACGGCCATGGCGGATGAAGCGGCCCAGCGCGCCGCCATCGTGCGCGAAGCGCGATCCTGGATCGGCACGCCGTATCACAACTGCGCCGACGTGAAAGGGCGACACGGCGGCGTCGATTGCGGCATGCTGCTCGTTCGCGTGTTCGTCGATACCGGGCTCGTCGCGCCGTTCGACCCGCGGCCCTATCCGCCGGACTGGCATCTGCATCGCTCGGAGGAAAAATATCTCGGTTTCGTGTTCGATAGGACGCGCGAGGTGTTTCCCCTCACCCGCCGCGCGCTCACGCGCGCGGCGACCTCTCCCGCAAGGGGAGAGGTGAAAGACGAAGCGGCGCCGGCGGCGCAGCGAACCCCCTCTCCCCTTGCGGGAGAGGGTTGGGGTGAGGGGGCGCCTGCCGTGCAGCCCGGCGATGTCGCGGTGTTCCGCTTCGGCCGCTGCTACTCGCATGGCGGCGTCGTCACGGCCGCCGCGCCGCTGACCATCGTGCACGCCTACAAGCCGGCGCGCCGTGTGGTCGAAGAGCCGATCGGCCAAAATCCGGAGCTCGCCGACTTAAGGCGCGCCGCGCGCTTCTTCAGCCACTGGGCGCGCCGCTTTGATCGCACCGAGCGCTTTGGGTTGCGATAGGGCGTTTACGCCCGTGAACGGGCTATTGCCGGCAAAGCGCGAGGCGCGGAATCATGAGCGGCATCTTCGGCTCCCAGAACCAGCAGCAATATTATGCCGGGCTGCAGATCCAGACCTCGGTCGCGACGCTGCCGATCCCCATCGTCTGGGGCATGCACGCGTTTCCTGGAAATCTCATCTGGTTCGACAATTTCCAGTACCACGCCAACAACGCCAACGGCGGCGGCAAGGGCGGCGGCGGCAGCAGCGGCCCGGTCTATACGGCCGACATCATCCTCGCCGTCTGCGAGGGCCCGGTCGTGGGCGTCAACACGATCTTTTCCGGCCAGACGCCCTATACGCTCTCTGGCGGCGATGCCGTCGGGTTCGCCATGCAGCTCGGCACCACGCCGCAGACGCCGTGGTCGTATCTGGTCTCCACCTACGGCTACCCGCAGGATCTGGCCTACCAGGGCACCGCCTATTTCTACGCGCCGTCCTTCCCGCTGGACTCCTCGGCCACGGTCCCTCAATACACTTTCGAAATTCTCGGCTTCCGCTACGGCACCGGCTACGGCCAGAGGCTTTACACCCAAAGCGGCGTCGAGCTGCTTAACACCACCGTCTTCACCCCGCTCGGCACGCCCTACAGCCCGCCGCCGGCAACCGGCTATTTCGATGCCGATCCGTCGCTTTGCATCTGGGATTTTCTGACCAACGCGCAGTGCGGTGTCGGCTTTCCGGAAGCCTCGATCGACCAGACCACGTTGTTGACCCAAGGCGGCGGCAACGACGCATCGGTGCAGACCTATTGCCGCGCGCTTGGCATCGCATTCTCGCCGGTACTCAATTCGCAGGAGCAGGCCTCTTCGATCCTCCAACGCTGGCTGCAGCTCCTCAATGTCGCTGCGGTGTGGTCGAACGGCACCTTGCGCTTCATCCCCTACGGCGACACGGCGGTCACCGGCAACGGCATCACGTTTCAACCCGACGTCACGCCGATCTACAATCTCGGCGACGACGACTATATCGTCGAGGACGGCCAGGACCCGCTGCAGGTCTCGGTCTCCGACCTCTACGAGGCTTACAACGTCTGGCGCCTGGAATACTCCAACCGCAACAACCCGTTCAACACCCAGATCGCGCCGCAGCAATACGCGCTGACGCCATGCGAGGTGCGCGACCAGAACGCCATCGAGCTCGTGGCCGAGGCAACCGGCACCAACGGCATCCGGCTCGCCCCGACCGTCACCGCCCACGAGATTTGCGACGAGGGCGTCGCGGCGATCTGCGGCCAGCTGATGCTGCAGCGCGCGGTCTATATTCGCAACACCTATAAATTCCGGCTGTCCTGGGAATATTGCCTGCTCGACCCGATGGACCTGGTGACGGTCACCGACACCATCCTTGGGCTTTCCAACACTGCGATCCGCATCACCGAGATCGAAGAGGACGAGCACGGCTATCTGGAAATCACCGCGGAAGAGTTTCCGCAGGGCGTCGCCACCGCCGTGCTCTATCCGACCGCGACGGGA
>JASHSE010000395.1 GCA_030036975.1 Xanthobacteraceae bacterium
GCGTCGCCGACGGCGCCGCTTTCGTGCAAATCCTGCGTCATCCAGGCGAAGCCGGCGGGGCGATAGGCGCCGAGCCATTTGAACTCGCGCGCCATCGCTACCGAGGCGGGTATGGCGTTCGCCACCTTGGCGGTGCGCACCGTTGCGGGCTGCGCCGCGAGCATCAGCGATGTTTCGATGTCGCCGCCGTGGATGCCGTGTTTTTTCTCTTCGGCCGCGAACGTGCCGTCCGGATAGCCGAAGCGATGCCAGCCGACGGTGACCGCCAGCATGCCGAGCCGCGCCCGCAAATCGCGCGCCACCGATTCCATCGCCGCGACATTGCCGCCGTGGCTGGTGACGAGCACGAGCTTGCGCACGCCGGCGCGCGCCAAACTTTCGCCGAGCTCGGTCCAGGCCGCGATCGCGGTCGCGGTCGCGAGCGTCAGCGTGCCCGGATACGACAAATGCTCGGCGGAGACGCCGATGCGCTGCACCGGCAAGAACGTCGCCGGCAGATCTTCGGGCAGCAATTTTTCCACGCGCGCCAGATAGGCTTCGGCGATGTAGGTATCGACGCCGAGCGGCAGATGCGGGCCGTGCTGCTCCACCGCGGCAAGCGGCAGCACGGCGATCCAGCGCGCCGTCGCGGCGCCGGCCCCGGCAATGTCCTGCCAGGTCATCTCCATCCAGTTGCGCTTGGGCAGCGTCATTTGCGGCGTTAGGTCCGAACGGGCTTTTTGCGCCGGCATGCTCTATTGTCGGCCGGCCTATGAAAAGGGACAAACCATGCGCTTGGCAAGCTTTTTGGGACGAACGGCGTTAACGGGGGTTTGGGCCGCTGCGGCGGCAGCCCTGAGCGCGGCCGCCATCCTCTTCGTCCCCACCACCGCGCTGGCGCTCGACACGGTCAGGTTCGGCACCAACTGGGTACCCGAGCCCGAGCACGGCGGCTTCTACCAGGCGCTGGCCGACGGCACCTACCGCAAATACGGCCTCGACGTCACCATCGTGCCGGGCGGGCCCAACGTCAACAACCGCATCCTGCTGCCGGTCGGCAAGATCGATTTTTTCCTCTCCGCCAACACACTGCAGGGTTTCGACGCGGTGGCGCATAACGTGCCGACCGTCGAGGTCGCCGCTTTGTTTCAGAAAGACCCGCAGGTGTTGATCGCGCATCCAGGCGTGCAGAAATTCACCGACTTGAAGAACCTGACGCTGTTCATCTCCAAGGAAGGCATGGCGACTTACTACCAATGGCTCAAAGCCGATTACGGTTTTACGGACGCGCAGGTCAAACCCTACACGTTCAATCCGCAGCCGTTCCTCACCGACCCGCACAGCGCCATGCAGGGCTACGTCACGTCGGAGCCGTTCGCCATCGAGAAGGCGGCGCATTTCAAGCCGAAGGTCTTCTTGCTCGCCGATCAGGGTTTTTCCGCCTATTCGACGCACATCGAGACGCGGCGCGATCTGGTCGACAAAAAACCCGATCTGGTGCAGCGCTTCGTCGATGCCTCGATCATCGGCTGGTACAATTACATCTATCACGACAACAGCGCCGCCAACGCGCTGATCAAGAAACAGAACCCGGAAATGACCGACGATCTGTTGGCCTATTCGGTCGGCGCCATGAAGCAATACGGCATCGTCGATTCCGGCGACGCCGCCACGCTCGGCGTCGGCGCCATGACGGATGCGCGCATCAAGCGCTTTTTCGACGAAATGGTGCGCGCCGGCGTCGCCAAAGCCGACCTCGATTACCGCAGGGCCTACACGCTGCAGTTTGTCGACAAGAAGGTCGGGCTGGATTTGCGGCCGCGGTAGCAAGTGACGCTGCCTAAAGCAGCAGCAAAATCTCAGCGTCCCTACTGTTAACCTCATCCTGAGGTGGTCGCGAAGCGGCCCTCGAAGGATGCAGGCCGGGGCGCCGCGGCCTCGCCCTTCGAGGCTCGGCGCTCCGCGCCGAGCACCTCAGGGTGAGGACCAAAGTCAAATCCCGGCGAACCAGTTTTCGCCCTGCTTGCTCCAGAATGTCGGACGGAACGTGTTGGTGACCTCGATCGTCCTGATCCATTTCGCGTTCTTGTAGCCGAGCTTGACCGCGGTGCGCAGCCGCAGCGGAAAGCCGAACGGATCGGTAATGGGCGCGCCCGCATATTTGGTCGCCAGAATGCTCTGCGGATGCAGCGCCGACGCCATGTCGATACTCTCGGTGAAATTGTCGTTGCAAATGAAATAGACGTATTTCGCCGTCAAGTCGGCGCCGATGCGCGTGAGAAACGCCCGCAGGTTCGGGCCGGACCACTGCCCGATGTAATCCCAGCCCTCGACACAGATGTGGCGGATGATCAATTCCTGTTCCGGCAACTGATAAATCTGCTGCAACGTCCAGGGCCGCTTGTCCTTGATCAGGCCGGTCAATTGCAGTTTCCAGGTGGCGCCGTCGACCGGCTTGACGTCCTGGATGTCGTAATAGGCGTTGAACCGCGGCGGCTTGACCACCTGCGCGGGGCTGAAGGTCGGCGCCAGATGCGTCGAACGCAACAGCGCCGCCTGCGCGCCGTCGTTCCACGCCGACACCGCGCGCAACGCGCTCTGCACGGAAGGCTCCTCGCTGACATCGCAGCCGGTCAAGAGCGCCAGCGCGCCGAGCGTCAGCGTGCCGCGCAGCACGCCGCGGCGGTCGATCGCTTCGATGAGTTTCCGGTTTTGCTTCAGCACGCTTTGATCGACCGGCTTTTTCGGCCGCAACAGCGGCGGTGTGCGTGGGCGAATGGACATCGGATCACCGCCTCATTGGCTTGAATCGGACGGGCTTGAATCGGACGGGCTTGAATCGGGCGTGGGCTCTGCGGGTCGGGTGGGCTCGGCGACAGGTATCGGCGCGGCGACGCGTGCAGG
>JASHSE010000396.1 GCA_030036975.1 Xanthobacteraceae bacterium
AAGGCGCGAACGGCATGAACTCGGAACGGTCGAGCCGCTGGTTCAGCCGGTCGTTTATGGTCGGATCGGTCGGGCTCGCGATGATGCTGCGGGCGCCGAGCGCGCGCGGCCCGTGTTCCATGCGGCCGACGAACACCGCGCCGGCGGCGCCCTGCTGGACGAGGCGCGTTGCGAGCTCGACCGGATTGCCGGGCAGACGCTGCACGTCCGGTGCGTCCGCCAGCACCGCGTCGATGCGGGAGTCGAAGTCCTGGCCGAAATAGACGTCGTCGAGACGCCGGCGCTGGCGCAGCCACGCAGCGACGCCGTCGCGGTCGCGCAGGTAGCAGAGTGCCGCGCCGACCGCCAAGCCGTCGTCGCCCATGGCGGGATAGATGAAAATTTCCTCGATCGGCAGCGTCTCGGCAAGCAGCCGATTGAGCCGCACATTGGCGAACAGGCCGCCGGCCAGCGCCAGCCGCTTCGCCTTGGTGCGCGCCAGCCAATGACCGACCGCGCCCGAGATCAAATCCTCGACCAGTTGCTGGATCGAAGCGGCAATCGTTTCGCGGCTGTGACCGCGGCAGATCGCGTGGATGCCCTTTTCCATCACCCGCCAACTGGTGAAATCGCAGGCGATAAGGCCGTCGGCGCCGAGCCGAAAATGCCGCGCCATCGCGTCGCGCAGCTTGGGTTCGCCGCGCGCCGACAGTCCGGTGAGCTTGCCCTCGTGACGCCACATGCGAAAGCCGGCCGCGGTGGTCGCGTGGCCGTAAGCCGTGGCGAGACTGTTCCTCGGCGCGCGCTTGACCTTCAGCCACTCGTCGCCGCCGAACAGGCATTTGAGCTCGCCGCCCTGCAAGGTGCGGACGCTGTAGCTGACATTGTCGCCGACGCCGTCGGCCGTATAGATCAGCGTGTCGTCCCAGTCGGTGAAGAACAACGCGGCGAGCGCGTGGGCTTCGTGGTGATTGACGAAGTGCATCACCACGTCGTCGCGAAAGCCGTTCTCGACCAAAAAACGGTCGGTGCGGAACAAGTGGCGCTCGTCAAGGCCGCTGCGGATCATGGCATGCGACAGATCGCGATTGCGCCGCTCGCGGCCGATATGCTTGCGCACCGTGTAATAAAGGTCGCGCGGCAGCGAGAACGAAAAATAATGCAGCGGGAACACGCCGCGAATAGCTGCGATGACGTCGACCTCGTTGCGCGCCCAGCCGGCGATGCGCAAGATCTCGTCGATGGCGAGCCAGGGCACGTCGTCGCCCCAGCCTTTCTCGCGGCGCAGCCGCTCTTCCGCAACGGCGGCGACGAGCCGGTAGTCTTCGAACGCGGCAGCCGAGGCGTCGTGAAGACCCGACTGGAATGATAAAATTTTCACGGAACCTGCACCCTCATACCGGCCCGCATTATGGAAGGCGCAGCCGGCATCGTCGAGAGGGGCCGCCCAGTTCCGTCGGCGCCGGTTCAACCGTTTGGTCCGCGCATATGATTTGAAGTGAGCCGCGGTTGCTGGTATGGAACTGCACATAAACAGAAACGCGATATTGCCGCATGGCGCGCTTGCTTTCGCTCACGCTTAACGCCCGCGCCCGCACTGACGCGGTAAGCGACAACGTGCTGCTGTTGGATTATTTGCGGGAAATCGTCGGCCTGACCGGAACGAAAACAGGCTGCGATGGCGGCGAGTGCGGCGCCTGTACGGTGCTGGTCGACGACCGGCCGCTGCTGTCGTGCCTGACGCTCGCCGCGCGCGCCGAGGGCCGCCGCGTCGACACCATTGAATCGCTTGCGGTCGACGGCCGCCTCTCCGCCGTGCAGCGCGGCTTTCACGAAAAGCTCGGCTCGCAATGCGGCTACTGCACGCCCGGCTTCATCATGGCCTCGGCCGGCCTTCTGCGCCGCAATCCGCGGCCGAGTGAAGACGAGATTCGCGAGGCGCTCGGCAGCAATATTTGCCGCTGCACCGGCTACGTGAAAATCATCGAAGCCGTGCAGCACGCGGCGAAGCTGTGCGAACAGGGCCTGACGCCGTGAATAAGATCACAAAAATTGCCGTCATTCCGGGGCGCCGCGCAGCGGCGAGCCCGGAATCCATAAGCCCGGCGCTGGGGTTATGGATTCCGGGTTCCTCGCGGAGCTTGTCATCGGGCCGGCCACTTCGGGCCGGACCCGTTGGCTCGGCCCCGGAATGACAATAGGTTTGTCATGAACCACATTCTGCCCGCGCATAACATCGGCGATTACGTGCCGATGATCGATGGCCCCGACAAGGTTTCGGGCCGCGCCAAGTACACCGCCGATCTGCTGGCGCCAGGCAGCCTCGCCGGGCGCATTTTCCGCAGCCCCTATTCGCACGCTGAAATTCTCGAGGTCGACGTTGCGGAAGCTGCCAAGCTGCCGGGCGTGAAGGCGATCGTCACTGGCGCCGACTGCGACAAGACATTCGGCGTGCTGCCGATCGCGCGGAGCGAGCACCCGTTGGCGCGCGACCGCGTGCGCTATCGCGGCGAGCCGGTCGCCGCCGTCGCGGCGATCGACGACGCCACCGCCAAGGAGGCGGTGCGGCGTATCAAGCTGAAAGTCCGCGAGCTGCCGGCCTATCACACTGCGCGTGCGGCGCTGGCGGAAGACGCCATCGCGCTTCATCCGCACCGCGCCAAGAACATCGAACGCGACGTTTATTTCGAGCTTGGCAACGTCGAAGCGGCGTTCGCCGGCGCCGATCTGGTGCGCGAGGCGACCTACAATTGCGCCGAAGTGTGCCAGAACCAGATGGAGATGCACGCCGCGCTCGCCGATTACGACGCCGTGCGCGACCGTATGACGGTGCACGCCTCGACCCAGGTGCCGTATTACGTGCACCTGATGTTGGCGCACGTTCTCGGCATGGACATGTCGCGCATCCGCGTGGTCAAGCCGCAGGTCGGCGGCGGGTTTGGCTGCCGCACCGAGACGCTCAATGTTGAGCTGATCGCGGCGCTGCTCGCCCGCAAGGCCGGCGGCTGCGTGCGCCTTGTCGTCAACCGCGAGGAGACGTTCATCACCCATCGCGGCCGCCCGGAGACCGACATCCGGCTGAAAATCGGTTTGCGCAAGGACGGCCGCATTACCGGCGTCGAATGCGAGTGCATGCAGCGCGGCGGCGCCCATTCGGGCTACGGCGTCGTGACCATCCTTTATGCCGGCTCGATGCTGTACGCCATCTACGACCTGCATAACGTCCGCTATATCGGTAAGCGCGTGCTCACCAACACGCCGCCATGCGGCGCGTTTCGCGGCCACGGCACGGTCGACGTGCGCTTCGCCTTCGAGAGCCTGCTCGACCAGATGGCGCGCGAGCTCGGCATCGATCCGATCGCGGTGCGCCGCGCCAACTATTTGCAGGCGCCGACCTTCACCGACAACGACCTGATGGTGAACAGCTACGGCCTGCCGGAATGCATCGATTGGGTCGAGCGCCAAAGTGGCTGGAAAGAACGCATGGCCGCGCGCAACGGCAACGGCAACCGCGGTGAGCGAAAAAGCGGCGCGATCAAAAAAGGTCTCGGCTTCGCCTGCTCGCATTACATCAGCGGCGCCTCGAAGCCGGTGAACTGGACCGGCGAGCCGCACGCCACCGTCAAGATCAAGCTCGATTTCGACGGCTCGATCGTGGTGCTGTCCGGCGCCGCCGATATCGGCCAGGGCTCGACCACGATCTTGGCGCAAGCCGTCGCCGAAGTGCTCGGGCTCGACTTGGCGCGGGTGCGCGTCGTCACCGGCGACAGCGAGGTGGTGCCGAAGGACAACGGCTCCTATTCGTCGCGCGTAACGTTCATGGTAGGCAACGCCGCGATCGACGCGGCGCAGAATCTGAAGGCCGTGCTGATTGCCGCCGCCGCGCGCAAGCTCGATGCCAAACCGGGCGAGATCGAGTGCCTCGGCGAACTGTACCGCGCCGGCGCTCAGGACAAGGGCTTGAGCTTCAACGAAGTCGTGACCGAGGCTTTGAAAGACTCCGGCACCATCACGGTCACCGGCACTTACTCGACCATTCCGCAATCGCACGGCGGCAAGAAATATCGCGGCGCCGCGATCGGCGGCACCATGGGCTACAGCTATTCGGCGCAGGTGGTGGAAGTCAGCGTCGATGAGGACACCGGCGTCGTCATCGTCGACAAGGTTTGGGTCGCGCACGATTGCGGCAGGGCGCTGAACCGGCTCACCGTCGAGGGCCAGGTGCAAGGCTCGGTGTGGATGGGCCTCGGTCAGGCGATGAGCGAGGAAGCCGCTTATCACAACGGCCTGATGTTGACCGCCAACATGCTCGATTACCGCGTGCCGACCATTGCGGATTCGCCGCCGATCGACGTCGGCATCGTCGAGAGCATCGATCCGCACGGCCCGTTCGGCGCCAAGGAGGCCGGCGAGGGCTCGCTCGCCGCGTTTTTGCCGGCGCTGACCAACGCCATCGCCGACGCCATCGGTGTGCGCTTCAACGATCTGCCGGTGACGCCGGACCGCGTCTTCGCCGCGCTGGAGAAGCGGGCGCGCACGAAGAGCAACGGCAAACAAAAGGGCGATACTTGATAGGTGCATTTCTCCGCTCGTCCCCGCGAAAGCGGGGACCCAGACTGGATGCCCGCTTGCGCGGGCATGAGCGGATTCATGGAAACAGCGGTGCCTGATGGACGCGCTGCCGCATTTCGATCTCGTCCGCCCGCGCTCGCTCGACGAGGTGATCGCCGCGCGCGCCGCTTATGGCGAAAGCCGGTTGCTCGGCGGCGGCACCGATCTCGTCGTCAACATCCGCCGCGGCATCGTTGCGCCGCCGGTGCTGATCGACGTCAACGGCGTGCCCGCGCTGCGTACCATCAAAGCCGACGCGGGCGCGCTCGAGATCGGCGCCGCGGTCACGCTCGCCGAACTCGCCGCGCATCCCGACGTGATCCGCCACTACCCGGTAGTCGCGCAGGCAGCCGGCCATATCGCCGGCCCGACCCATCGCAACATGGGCACCGTCGGCGGCAATCTGTGCCTCGACACCCGCTGCATCTATTACAATCAAAGCGAATGGTGGCGCGCCGCCAATGCGCATTGCCTGAAGACAACAGGCACTGTATGCCACGTGGCGCCGAAGAGCCGCGGCGTGTGCTTTGCCACGTTTTCCGGCGACCTCGCGCCGGCGCTGCTCGTGCTCGACGCCGAGATCGATGTCGCCGGACCGGCCGGCTGGCGCACGCGGCCGCTTGCTGACCTTTACATCGGCTACGCGCGCCAGGACGAGCCAGTGACCGAAACGCGCGGCGACGGCAAATATTTTCTGGCGCTCCGCCCAGGCGAGTTCGTCACCGCGGTGCGCGCCAAGAATACGCCGGGCCTGCGTTCGGCCTACGACAAGATCCGCATCCGCCGCTCGATCGAATATCCGGTCACCGGCGTCGCCGTGGCGCTGCGCCGCGACGGCGATACGCTGGTCGACTTGCGCGTCGCCTTCACCGGCACCAATCCGCGCCCGGTGCGCCTTGCCGGCACCGTCGCGCTGTGCGGCGGCCCGCTCGACGCGCGCGTGTTCGCCGGCCTCGACTCTTTAGTGCGCGACCA
>JASHSE010000397.1 GCA_030036975.1 Xanthobacteraceae bacterium
CCACGATCCGGCGGTGCAGGAAATCGTCTTGGCGCTCAGCGCCACGGTCGATGGCCAGAGCACCGCGCACTACATCACCGACCTCCTGCACGATTCCGGCGTCAAGGTGACCCGCTTGGCCCATGGTGTGCCGGTCGGCGGCGAGCTCGATTATCTCGACGAAGGCACGCTGGCCGCCGCCATCCGCAGCCGCACGCCGTTTTAGGTTGGCGAATGGCGAGTAGCGAATGGCGAATGGAAGTTTGTTCTTCCGCCATTCGCTATTCGCTATTCGCGGGCGACGCCGCCCGCTCGTGCCTGCAAAATAGCCAGGGACCGCCTGCGCGGCAGCCAATGCTACGTGCGGCGCGAGAATCGGTTGAGAATCCGCAACGATTCCCCGCTCCCGACTTGGCCCGCCGTTTGCATGGCAAAGACCGGTGATCTCGATCGCACGTTCGGGCGAACGGGATTGCTGGAGCCCCGGACTCCCGGCGCCGGGGCTCTATTTCTTTTGCGCACCTGATTGTCCGCGCGATTGGCAAAGGCGGAACGGTCGCTTCGGCGCTGGACATTGTGCGCTGCACGGTGCAGATGCCGCACGCATCATATTTGCGCGGACGCTCGGCCGCGCCGAGCCTGAGCGCGTGCCCATGAGCGACGACATTGCCTTCGACAAGAGCTTTGATCTTGTGCCCGGCCAAGCCAAAGAGGTCGCGCCGGGCGTGCGCGCGCTCGTCGCCAACAATCCCGGGCCGTTCACCTTCAAGGGCACGGTGAGCTATATCGTCGGCCGCGGCAAGGTGGCGATTCTCGATCCCGGGCCGGACGACGACGCCCATGTCGCGGCGCTTCTTGACGCCGTGCGCGGCGAGACGGTGACGCACATTTTCGTCACCCACACCCATCGCGACCATTCGCCCGCGGTGCCGAAGATCAAGGCCGCAACCGGCGCTACCGCTTTTGCCGAAGGGCCGCATCGTCTCGCGCGCCCGCTGCACATCGGCGAGGCGCGCCGCCTCGACGCCTCGGCCGACATGGCGTTTCGCCCGGACGTCGCGCTTGCCGACGGCGACATCGTCGCCGGCGACGGCTGGACGCTCGAAGCGGTGACGACGCCGGGCCACACCGCCAACCACATGGCGTTCGCGTTCAAGGAGCGCGATCTGCTGTTCGCCGGCGACCATGTGATGGCTTGGTCGTCCACCATCGTGGCGCCGCCCGACGGCGCCATGAGCGACTACATGGCGTCGCTGCACAAGCTCACCACCCGCAGCGAGCCGCTTTATCTGTCGGGTCATGGCGCTCCGGTTCGCGACGCGGCGCGCTATGTGCGATTTCTGATCGAGCACCGCCGCGGGCGCGAAGCCTCGATCCTGCATCGGCTCGGCAAGGGTGCGGCCGACATTCCGACCATCGTCAAGGTGGTCTATATCGGACTTGATCCGCGCCTCATCGGCGCCGCCGGGCTGTCGACCTTGGCGCATCTGGAGGATTTGGTCGCGCGCGGTGTCGTCGCCACCGACGGACCGCCGGCGATCGGCGGCACTTATCGCTTGGCCGAGCGGCCGCGCGGCGGCTGACTGGGCGGCGGCTTGGTCTGCGGCTGCGGCTCCTTCTCCGGATGCGGCGTCGAGAGGATGTCGTCGATCGAGGCGATCAGGTCGCGCACCCGCGCGGCGTTGCTGCCGAGGTCGTTGCGGCCGTAGCGCGACGCCGAGCGCGCGTCGATGCGCGTGCCGTCGCTGGTGGCGCGGATGCGCACCACCACGTCCTCGCGAAAACCGAGAATCATCGAGCGCGCCACCGCCTCGATAATGCCGTCGGACGCCGCCTGGTCGTGCGGCTGCTGCCGCTGGTCCGCGACGCGCGTCGCCGCCGGCTGCTGCGGCGGACGCCGGTCGACGATGCGCCAGCGCCGCCGGGTGATGACCTTCAGAGCGGCCTCGTAGGCTTCTTGCGGGGTAGCGCTGGTGTCTTCCGGCTCGATGTCCGAATAGGCCGTATGCTGCAGCTCGGCGGCGTACAAACCCTCATAGGTGATCGGATTGGCATCGCGCGGCCGCAACCGCGCGATGGCGTCGAATTGCGGCGGGTCGATCGGATCGGTCGTCACGTCGTAGATCGACGGCAGCTTATAGGCTTGCACGCCGAGGTACGCCGGATAGGCGATCAGCGCGCCGCCGATCAGCACCGCCAGCAGCGCCTGCCGCACGCCGCCGCAGCCTTCGCGCCAGATCACGATGCCGGCGGCGAACGCCAGCAGAATGGCGATGACGCCGAGCAGCAGCGCACCAGCGACCGTCGACAGCGCCGGCACGACGTCGAGCGCACCCGAGCGCACAATGATGATGGCGACCAACGTCGCGGCGAGCGAGAACAGCGCCAGCCGCAGCGACCAGACCGCAAGCCGCGAAATCGGCTCCTCTACGACGCGCCGCCGCACCATCTTTGCCGTTCCGCCATCGCGATCCGCCGTCGCACGGCGCGGTGTCCGTTTTGCGGCGGCGGGCTTGATTTACCGGCTTGGCGCGAGGCCGGCAATGGCCCGGAAGTAGCGAGTAGCCCGCATGAGCGAAGCGATATGCGGGGGTAAGCGCGCATGACGCTCCCGGATATCGCTTCGCTCATCCGGGCTACAGGCTATAGCCCGAGCAGCTTCTTGGCGTTGCCGCCGGCGAGGGCCGCGATGGTCGCGGCATCGAAACCCTCGACGCCGGCAATGTGGCCGACCGGATCGTACTCGGCCATGTCGTAGGGATAATCGGTGCCCATGAGCACGTGGTCGGCGCCGAACGTGCGCACCAGCTCGTCGAGCTGCTGCGGCGTGAACACCACGGTGTCGACATAAATGCGCTTGAGATACGTGGTCGGCGGCTCGTTGAGATCGCCGTGACTGTCGGAGCGCGCACCCCAGGCATGGTCGATGCGGCCCGGATAGGCGCCGAGATAACCGCCGCCGTGCACGGCGAGAATCTTCAGCTTGGGATGACGCGCCAACACGCCGTCGAAGATCAGATAATGCAGCGCGATCGTCGTCTCCAGCGGATTGCCGAGGACGTTGTTGAAATAGAACCGCGACAGCCGCGATGCCTCGGTAAAGCCGTTCGGATGAAGCATGACCAGCACGCCGAATTCTTCGGCTTTTTTCCAGAACGGCGCGAAGGCCGGATCGGATAATTCCTTGCCGGCGACGTTGGTGAGGATTTCCACGCCAGTAAAGCCGAGCGTCTTGACGCAGCGCTCGAGCTCCTTGGCGGCCTCGGCGCCGTCGGTCATCGGCACCGCGCCGAACGGTTTTAAACGATCCGGTCGTTGTGCGCAGAACGCGGCGATGCCGTCGTTGACGAGCCGCGTCGCCTGCACCGCGATGTCGAGCGGCGCCGTATAGTAGCATTGCAGCGGCGGTGGCGCGATTATCTGCACGTCGACGCCCATGGCGTCCAGGTCGGTGAGCCGGCGGTCGAGGCCGAAGCAGGCGCGGATGTCGGCTTCCTGCTTGGCCGAAAGCGCCTTGGTCTCGGCGGTGGCGAAATGGACGAGCGGCACCGTCGCCCAATCGAGGTGCGGCGCGACGAATTTCGCGGCTTCCGGCACGCCGACATGGGAGTGAATGTCGACCGTGGTGCTGGTCGGCCGGATGTCGCGACCGGGCCGGCCGTGGCGGCGCGCGGCGGTGCGTTCGTACTTATTCCATTGCTCGGTCATACGGTCTCCTCGATGGCGCCGCTCACTTTCGCGTTTAGCCGCGCCCAGGCGGCATTGACAAGCCTGCCGGCCGGAACCGTCATTCCGGGGCGCGCCGAAGGCGCGAGCCTGGAATCCATAGCCCCGGCGCAGGGATTATGGATTCCGGACTCGCCGCTTCGCGGCGATCCGGAATGACGCCCGAACAGTCCAGCCACGTTCTTCATGATAAGCTGCAATCGTGCCACCGCACGCATGATGAGGGAATGAGAGCCATGAGGCTGCCCAGCCGGATGATCGACCTGTCGTCGCCGCTCGACAACGACACCGTCTACGATCCGCCGTTCATGCGGCCGAAGATCGAATACCGCAGCAACGCGGAAACAGCGCCGCTGCTGTGTGAGCTATTTCCCGGATTGCGGCCTGAGGATTTACCTGACCGCGAGGGCTGGGCCATCGAGCAGGTGCAACTGACGACCCACAACGGCACCCACATGGACGCCCCGATCCATTTCCAATCGCGCTCGATCGACGGCAAGCCGATGCCGACCATCGACCAGGTGCCGCTCGACTGGTTCTTCCGACCCGGCGTCAAGCTCGACTTCCGCAAACTGCCGGACGGCCACGTCGTCAGCGCAGCAGAAGTCGAGATGGAACTCAAACGCATCGGCCACGCGCTGAAGCCGCTCGACATCGTGCTCGTCAACACCCGCGCCAGCGAATGCATCGGCTCTGACGAATATCTCACCGCCGGCTGCGGCATGGGCCGCGAAGCGACACTCTATCTGACCTCGCGCGGCGTGCGCGTCGCCGGCATCGATGCCTGGGGCTGGGACGTGCCGTTCGTGCATATGCGCAAGCGATGGCTTGAGACGCGCGATCCGTCGATCATCTGGGAAGGCCACAAGGCGGGGCGCGAGATCCCGTACTGCCACATGGAAAAGCTGTGCAACCTCGAAAAGCTGCCCGACCACGGCTTTACGGTCGCTTGCTTCCCCTTCAAGGTGAAAAGCGGCTCCGCCGGCTGGACCCGCGCGGTGGCGTTATTCGACTGAGCAGCACTGCGTCATTGCTGGCGCACGGAATTTCAGGGAACGAATGATGCAGCGGCGATGGCGCGCGCTCGTGATCATCGCGGCCATCGTGGTCGTCGCCGGCTTTGTCGCGTTCTGGACCGTGACCATCCCGGCGACCGTGCCGGCTTCCGCGCTGCCGGCCTACACGCCGAACGTGGCCAACGGCAAAACCATGTTCGACGCCGGCGGCTGCGCCTCCTGCCATGCCGTGCCCAACAAGGACCAGGACAAGGTTGACCGGACGCGACTCGGCGGCGGCTTGGCGCTGCCCACTTCGTTCGGCACGTTCTACGCGCCGAACATCTCGCCCGACCCGAACGACGGCATCGGCCGCTGGAGCGAGGCCAATTTCGTCAGCGCGCTCTGGGACGGGACGGCGCGCGGCGGCGAGCATTTGTTTCCGGCATTTCCCTACCCGTCGTACCGGCACATGAAGCTCGACGACGTGCGCGATCTGTTCGCGTATCTGAAAACGTTGCCGCCGGTGCCGGGCAAGACGCGCCGTCACGATCTCGCCTTCCCGTTCGGGATTCGGCGGCTGGTCGGCATCTGGAAACTGCTTTTCTTGCATGGCGGGCCGTTCGTGCCGGATCCGTCCAAATCGGACGAGTACAATCGCGGCGCTTATCTGGTGAACGGGCCCGGCCATTGCGCCGAGTGCCACAGCCCGCGCAATGTCTTGGGCGGCATCATCGACAGCGAGCGCTTCGCCGGCGGTCCGACCCCGGACGGCAAGGACTGGGTGCCGAACATCACGCCGATTGGCTTGCGGCAAGGCGACAACGCCAGCGATCCGTGGTCGGAAAAGGATATCGCCAGCTTTCTCGACGACGGCCAGGAGCCGTCCGGCGATTATGCCGGCGGCGCCATGACCGAAGTCATCAGCAACACGTCCTTGCTCAGCGCGCAGGACCGCGAGGCGATCGCGCTCTACATCGCCTCGCTGCCGCCGCGCCAGGGGCCCAAGCCGCCGCCGAAGAAAAAGGATTGATTCGCGCGCGGCGGTTGCTCGAGCGGGCTCACCCTTATCTCATGAACATCTTATGAAGACCGGCAGAGGCATCACGCTTTATCGGCGTGCTTGTGGTGCCGGCGCCGCATCTCTCCGGCGACGAGCTGACGATCGCGATGGCGGGCGCCCCGGCCTCGCCGGGCTCGCGACGCTTAGAACGCCTTGAAGGTGATGATGGTGCGGGTGTCGGCGACACCCGGAATGGTCTGGACCTTTTCGGCGATGAAGTGGCCGATATCGGTCGCCTGATCGACGTAGAATTTGACCAGCAGATCGAAGTCGCCTGCGGTCGAATAGATTTCCGAGGCGATCTCGGCGTCCGCCAACTTGTTGGCGACCTCGTAGGACTTGCCGAGCTGGCATTTGATCTGCACGAAAAAGGGGACCATGGGCGGCTCCGGGGGTAGTATGGTGGCCACACTATCAGGACGGCCGCAAAAATGCATGCACCGGTCGCAGACCTTGCCGACATTGCCGCCGACGTGCTGGCGCGCGTGCGCGACCGCGCGCCGCCTCGGCGGTCGAGGCCAAGGCTTGGCTTGCCGCGATTGCGGCGCTCGCCACGCTCGGCGTTGCCGGCGAAGTCGCCGGCGCGACCGCAGCCGGGCCGGGCAGCTTCGCCGCCGCCATCATCGATGCGCTGCACGGCCTCGACCGCGCCACGTTGCGCGCACGGATCATGGTGACATGATGCGCA
>JASHSE010000398.1 GCA_030036975.1 Xanthobacteraceae bacterium
AAAGGAAAGAATCTTTTGCTTTCAGACAAACCGACGAAGGAGGAAGTCGCAAACGAGTTGGTATTCGCTAGATGCCGTAAAATTGATAAGAAGCCGGAAGAACTTTTGCAAATGGATGTAAACGCCTTAATTAAATACTTTCAAGAAACTAAACCGTCCCGGCGAGAAATAACTGAGCTACTCAATACACTTGGCGTCCAGCCCAGCAGTCAGGCTAGAAGGAATTTGTTCAAATTTGCGGCGCGGGAGATCAGTGACATAGGCATGTATCAACGTGTGGCGCACGGATCACGTCGCCAAGGATAGATTAGGTTTCGATCTCGGAGACCCTTTCATCTTAACGTTTCGCCCGCTACACTCCTCGCGCGAAATAAGCAGGGAGAACGTAATATGTTTGCCAAGCGATACCTGTTCGCTGCCGCAGCCGCAGCTTTGGCGCTCGGCTTGGTCGGCAGCAGCGCGAACGCGGCCGGTCTTTTCACGTTGGCATCGAAGACCTTCAAGGACGGCCAGTTGATGCCGAAGAAGGTGTCCAACGCGAATCCGACGGGCAAAGCCCCGAACTGCGTCGGTCAGAACGTGTCGCCGGAACTGCATTGGACCAACGTGCCGGACGGCACCAAGAGCCTGGTGCTGTTGATGTTCGATCCCGAGGGCCGCGCCCCGTTCGGCGTCAGCCACTGGGTCGCCTATGGCATCGACCCGACCAAGGTCACCGGCTTCGCCGAAGGCGCCGCCAGCAAGGATTCGGACCAATATGTCGGCGGCAAGAGCCTGATGGGAGTCGGCCATTATTCCGGGCCGTGCACCCCGCCGGGGCAGACCGCGCATCACTACACGTTCACGCTGATCGCCACCGATTTCGCGCCGGGCGAACTGCCGCCCGGGTTGACGCGCGAGCAGGTGACCGAAAAATTCGGCTCGCCGCCCTCGCCGCACGTGAAGGGTGTGACCGGCCTGATCGGCCTGTTCATCAATCCGTATCCGAAGTAAGCGAGGCTTCGGAAGGTTTTTTGCGGGCGGCGCCGCGCTCTTGCGGCGCCACACGCTCTTCGGCTACAAGACGGCGCCGCCGATATTCGGGTTAACGCGGAATTCACCTTGTTCCGCGACCTTGGCGAGTTAAAGGCTAAAGCGAGGGCGAAAGCCGTGTCGACGCGCTGCGATCATGTCCGCGCGATGACCCCCGGAGCCGGTTCGGCCGCCGGCGCTGTCCTCATGCCTTGTGCGATTCTTCGCGGGCTCCTGCTCCTTAGCGCCCCCTGAGGGCCGGCTGGGCATTTCGCCTGGGCACTCAGGGGTTTTTCGAGCCACGGAACCCAGGAGCGCCCGAGCCGCCTCCACCCCCCCCCGACCGGGAGGAAAGGCGGGCGCCAGCGAAAAGGACCAGTTTCATGACGCCCCCCGCCAAGGAGAAGTCCGCGCCATCCGCGACCGCCGCGCCGGAAAAGGCCGCGCCAGTACAAAAAACCGCGCCGCAAAAATCCGAGACGGATCGCGTCGTCATTTTCGACACCACTCTGCGCGACGGCGAGCAGTGCCCCGGCGCCACCATGACGCATGAGGAAAAGCTCGAAGTCGCCGAGCTCCTCGACCAGATGGGCGTCGACATCATCGAGGCCGGCTTCCCGATCGCCTCCGACGGCGACTTCGCCGCGGTCAGCGAGATCGCCAAGCGCACCAAGAACGCGGTGGTCTGCGGCCTCGCCCGCGCCGGCTTCAACGACATCGACCGCGCCGGCGAAGCGATCAAGCCGGCCAAACGTTCGCGCATCCATACCTTCATCTCCACCTCGCCGGTGCACATGAAGTGGAAGTTGCAACTGCCGGCCGACAAGGTTTTCGAGATGGTGGTCGCGTCGGTGACGCGGGCGCGCAAATATACCGACGACGTCGAATGGTCGTGCGAGGATGGCACCCGCACCGAGCACGACTTCCTGTGCCGCTGCGTCGAGGCCGCGATCAAGGCCGGCGCCACCACGATCAACATTCCCGACACCGTCGGCTACACGGTGCCGGAAGAGTATTTCGCACTGATCAAGATGGTGCGCGACCGTGTGCCGAATTCCGACCAGGCGCGTTTCTCGGTGCATTGCCACGATGATCTCGGCATGGCGGTGGCGAATTCGCTCGCCGGCGTGCGCGCCGGCGCCCGGCAGATCGAGTGCACCATCAACGGCATCGGCGAGCGCGCCGGCAACGCCTCGCTCGAAGAGGCGGTGATGGCGATGCGCGTGCGCAACGACGTGCTGCCGTATTGGACCAGCATCGACACCACCATGCTGACGCGCGCCTCCAAGCTCGTCTCGGCGGTGACCTCGTTTCCGGTGCAGTACAACAAGGCGATCGTCGGGAGGAACGCATTCGCCCACGAGAGCGGCATCCATCAGGACGGCATGCTCAAGCACACCCAGACCTACGAGATCATGATGCCGGAGGACGTCGGCGTGAAGCAGACCTCGCTGGTCATGGGCAAGCATTCCGGCCGCCACGCCTTCGTGCACAAGCTGGAAGAGCTGGGCTACCAGCTCGCCGGCAACCAGCTCGAGGACGCGTTCGTGCGCTTCAAGGCGCTGGCCGATAGGAAGAAGCACGTCTACGACGAGGACATCGAGGCGCTGGTCGACGAGGAGATCGCCACCGCCGAGGACCGCATCAAGCTCGTCTCGCTCTCGGTGATCGCCGGCACGCGCGGGCCGCAGCGCGCCACCATGAAGCTCGACATCGCCGGCCGGGCCGTGATCGAAGAATGCGAGGGCAACGGGCCGGTCGACGCCACCTTTAACTGCATCAAGGCGATGGTGCCGCACGACGCGGTGCTGGAGCTCTACCAGGTGCACGCCGTCACCGAGGGCACCGACGCCCAGGCCGAAGTCTCGGTCCGGCTGTCGGCGAACGGCCGTTCCGTCACCGCCAAGGGCGCCGATCCCGACACGCTGGTTGCCTCGGCCAAGGCCTACTTGGCCGCGCTCAACAAGCTCGTCGCCCGGGCGCAGCGCAGCGGCAGGCTCGAGGCGCCGGCCGTGCCGGAGCGCCGTATCCACTCGACCGACGTGGGCTGAGACTTCCGGCCAGCCGCCACCGCGTCCGGCGCTTGGCATCGCCTCCGCGATGTCATAGATACGCTCGCGGTGGCCGTCGCTTACGGTTTTCGGGCGCATAGCTCAGTTGGTAGAGCAGCTGACTCTTAATCAGCGGGTCCAAGGTTCGAGTCCTTGTGCGCCCACCAACGGCCGGAGATCGACCGAACGTCGCGCTGGCGGAGGTCCGAAAACGACGCGCTATGCCGCCTGCTCGATCGACAGATCACCGAAGACACGGTCGAAGTCGATCTCCGACGCCGGCCCCGGCCGCTTGAACAGGAAACCCTGCAACGAGTTGACGCCGGCGAGCCGCAGCAACCGGTACTGATCCACCGTTTCCACGCCCTCGGCCGTGGTCTGGATGTCGAGGCTCTGCGCCAAGGTCAGCGTCGCCGAAATGATGGCGGCGCATTCGCTGCGCTTGGTCATGTTCTGGGTGAACGACTTGTCGATCTTGATGCGATCGAACGGGAACATCGCCAGCTGGCTGAGCGACGAATAGCCGGTGCCGAAATCGTCGAGCACGACGGTGATGCCGATCGCCTTGAACTGGCGCAGCGCCGGCAGGCATTCGGCCGCCGATTCGATGAGCGCCGTCTCGGTGATTTCCAGCTCCAGCCGCTCGGGGCGGAGCCCGGCATCGACCAGCGAACGCCCCACCACGTCCGACAGATCGGTCTTGCGGAACTGCACCAGCGACAGATTGACCGCGACTTTGACCTCGGCCGGCCATTTGACCGCTTCGGCGCAGGCCGTGCGCAGCACCCAATCGCCGATCTGGGCGATCAGGCCGCTTTCCTCGGCCAACGGAATGAACAGGTCGGGCGAGATCAGGCCTTTGGTCGGATGCCGCCAGCGCACCAGCGCCTCGACGCTGCAAATCCGGCGCGTCTTGGCGTCGACAATCGGCTGGTAATGCAGCTCCAGCTCGTTCTGCTGGATGGCGCGGCGCAGATCGCCTTCGATCTCCTGGCGGGCGCTGGCGATCTCGCTCATTTCCGAAGCGAAGAAACAGTAGCCGTTGCGGCCGGCCGACTTGGCGCGATAGAGCGCCAGGTCCGCCATTTTCAACAAGCTGTCGGAGGCCGTGCCGTGCTCGGGCGCGAGCGCGATGCCGATGCTGGTGCCGATGTTGATGTCGGCGCCGTCGATGGCAAACGGCTTGCCCAGCACGGCGATGATGCGCTCCGCCAACGACCTTGCCGCCTCGCGCTGGTTGGATTCGCTGGCCTGAATGATGGCGAACTCGTCGCCGCCGAGGCGCGCCAACACGTCGGTCTCGCGCAACAGCGATTTCAGCCGTGTCGCCACTTCGATCAACAGGGCGTCGCCGGCCGGATGGCCGAGCGTATCGTTGACCTGCTTGAAGCGGTCGAGATCGAGCAGCAGGACGGTGAACGGCTCGTCGCGGCGGCGCTGGCGCGCGGCGGCTTCGTCGATTTTCTGCGCCAAGGCGGCACGATTGGCGAGCCCGGTCAGGGCGTCGTGATGCGCCAGGAAGGCGATGCGCTGCTCGGCCTTCTTGCTTTCGGTGACATCCTCGATGACGGCGATCAGATACTTCGCCTCGCCCTGGCTGTTGCCGATGACGATGCGCCTGGTCGACTGCATGCGCGGCCCGCGCCGCAGCATGTCGATCTCGATTTCCTTATAGGTGATACCGGCGCCGCTTCGAATCGATTCGTCGTCGGCGTCGGCGATGCTATTGGCGTCGCGCTGGTTATGAATGTCGAAAACGGTGCGGCCTAAAAGCTCGCTGCGCGGTACGTCGAGCATAGCCTCGAAGGCACGATTGACCAGAATGTAGCGGCGCGTCGCGGCGTCCTTGACGACGACCGCCGCCGGAATGTTCTCGATGATCGAATCGAGAAACTTGTGGGTTTCGTCCAGCGATTGCTTCGAACTCTCGAGTTCCGCCGCGGTGGCCAGAATGCGGGCCTGCCGGCCGGCGCCGAGAAAGACCACGATCAGCACCATCAGGCTCAACGTGGCGCCGGCGATCACGTATTTCCGCGCCGTTTCATCGGCGTGTTGGAAGATGTCCCGCCTCGCCATGCCGACCAGCGCGACGAGCGGAACGCCGGCGATTTGCCGGTACGATATAAGCCTTGGCGTGCCGCCGAAGAACGCGGCACCGGCCGGCGTATTCCAATAGCTGCCTTGCGGGCTTTGCTGCAGATGGTGCAGCAGCGATGAGCGCGGCACCGTTCGGCCAACCAAGCTGCGCATCGCGGCGTTGGGACCGCCCCGTGCGCGCAGCACACCGTCGCTGCCGACGAGCGCGACGACGCCGCTCGAGCCGATGTCGAGCGAGCTGAAAAAATCCTCGAGCTGGGCGACGTCGATGGCACACGCCACCGTGCCGGCAAAGCCGCCGTCCGGCCTGGTGAGCCGCCGGGTGAATTCGATGCTCAGCCTTTGGCTGACCTGGCCGACCAGCGGCGTGCCGATGTAAAGCCTGTCCTCCGTGGCATCGCGCTGCACGGTGAACGGCGCGCGGCGGCCGATATAAACCGGATGGGTCACCGGCTTGCGGCTCGATCGCGTGACAAAGCCCTCACGGTCGGTGATGGAAAATTGCACGGCGACGCTGTTGTTCGATTGCGTCTCGGCCGCCCAGCG
>JASHSE010000399.1 GCA_030036975.1 Xanthobacteraceae bacterium
GTCTGATCGGAGAAATTGATGCGCAGGCCGAGCATGCCCTCCATCAGTGTCCACTCTTTCAGCTCGAAGGTGCGTAGGCCGTTCTTGAAGAACGGATCGCCTTCGGCAATGGCACGCGCTTCAGCCGCACTTGCCGCGCGCAGAATGGTCAAGCCCTCGCCCTGCGGCGGGCGCTCCGCGACGGCGAGCGGCCCGGACGCAAAGATGATGCCGCGCTTCTCCAAATCGATCATGTAATCGAGATGCGCGGCCAAAACCGGCTTCAACTGTTCGACCGCGACCAGCGGCCTCGACAGCAGCACGTAAAGTTTTTTGCGCAGCATTTTCCGTGTGAGCGCCGCTACGCGCTCGTCATTGATCATGGATTTCACTCCCGCGCTCCGCGTGCCGGCTCAGATCAGACGCGAATTGACCGGCAAGCCCAAAAAGTGCCGGCCGACCGCCTCGTAGATCGAGAATTGCGACTGCGCCTGCTGCGACACCGCATGGATGTCGCGAAACCGGCGCTCGAACGGATTGCTTTCGAAAATCGCGGTGGCGCCGGCGGCGAGATAAACGGTTTCGACAATTTGCCGCGCCTGCTGGGTGGCATGGATCGAGCCCATACGCAGGCGCACGCGCTGATCGAGCGAAATCTCGCCGCTCTGCGCCGCCCGCCAAATCTCGCCGAGCGCATCGTAGAAGAACGACCGCGCCGCGGCGAGCGCCGACTGGGCGACGCCGACCTGCGACTGCACCACGGCATTGTCGCGCAGCACCGCGCTCTGGCCCATCGGCGTCTTGGTCTGCGCCAGCGTGCAGAATGCATCGAGCGTGGCCCGTGCAATGCCGAGCGCGACCGCCGGAAAACTGCAGCCGAACAGCTGGTAGATCGTGAACGCGTAAAGCGGTCCGCCTTCGCGCCGCGCGGCCGGATTGAGCGCGTGATAGGCGACGGCGCGTTCTTCAGGCACGAATACGTTGTCGAACGAATAGGTGTCGCTGCCGGTGCCGCGAAGCCCGATCACGTGCCAAACGTCCTTGATGGTGGCGGCCTCGCGCGGCAGCACCAGGGTGCGCTGCATCGGATTGCCGGTACTGGGATCGCGGCGCGGCTCGCCGTCCGCCTCGTAGATGATGCAATGGGCGGCGAGCCAGGTGGCCTGGCGGCTGCCGCTGGCGAACGGCCACACGCCGCTGACCCGGAAGCCGCCCTTGTCGACGACGGCCTTGCCGTTGCCCGACGGTCCCCAGGCCAATACGCCGCGCGGATTCTTCTTGAAAATCTCCTCGGCGACCTGCGGGTTCATGGCTTTGGAAATGGTCGAGCAGACCGACGTCTGGCCGATGCACCAGGCCGTCGAAGCGTCGGCCTTGGCGATCTCCTCGATCGCCTGCACGTATTCGACCGGCGAGATTTCCTCGCCGCCGAGCGAGCGCGGCACCAGCATGCGGTAGAGCCGCGCTTCGTGCAGCGCGTCGACCAGATCGGGCGGCAGCCCGCGGGCGGCCTCGATCCGCGGCGCCGCGTCGAGAATCATCGGCGCCAGCGCCCGGGCATTGGCAACGCAATCGACTTTCACCCGTTCGTCCATCCCGGCACGCTCCGAATCTCATCCACGCAACGATCCGAGCCGTCATTCTTACCCATAGGGACTGAGGCGGTCCATCGGGTGCGGCGCGGCGAGGCCTCGATGCGCGCGGTTCACCGAATACGTGCTGCCGGAGCCGTACGGCATCGACCGCGAGAGCTGGATCGACAATTCCACCGATCCGGTCACCATATGGTACGTCGACCACGAAGGCTGGATCACACGCATCCAGCCGCTGGATTGACCAATGATTGTTTTGGGTTGGGTGAGGGCGCCGTGCTAAACGTTGCTACATCAACCTGAAATCATCTCGCTTAACGAGGTAACGACAGAGCCATGCGAACCGTAACGGTCGAAGAGCATTTTGCCCATCCGGAGTTTTTCGAGGGGCCTGGGCGCGAGTTCAAGGAGCAGGTCAGATCCGGAGCGCGCAGCGCCAAGCTGTTCGAGCAGATCTCCGACGTCGGCGAAAAGCGCTTGGCCGAGATGGATGCCGCCGGCATCGATCTGCAGCTTTTGTCGCTGCAATATCCCGGCACTGAGCAATTGGAAGCGGCCGAGGCGATCGCAGTGGCGCGCGCCGCCAACGACTTTTTGGTCGACGTGATAAAACGGCACCCGACGCGCTTTGCCGCCCTTGCGGCACTGCCGACCGCGGCGCCCGACAAGGCCGCCGCGGAACTGCAGGGTCGAGTTCGTGCCGGCTTCAAGGGTGCGATCATCAACGGCCACAATCGCGGCCGCTATCTCGACGACAAGTTCTATTCGCCAATCCTCGAATGCGCGCAAGCGCTCGAAGCGCCGATCTATCTGCATCCGACGCGGCCGCCGCAGGCCGTCATCGCGGCGTCCTACGGCGGCTTGGCGCCGGAGGTGAGCTGGATGCTGTCCGGCCCGGGCTGGGGCTGGCATATCGAGACCGCCATTCACGTCATCCGCCTCATTCTCGGCGGCGTGTTCGACCGCTTTCCCAAATTGCAGGTCGTGGTCGGCCATCTCGGCGAGGGTCTGCCGTTCATGCTGCCGCGGCTCGATATCAATCTGGCGCCGGGCCTGACCAAGCTGCAGCGTTCGTTCGGCGACTATTTGCGGCAGAACGTGCACTACACGTTCGCCGGCTTCTTCTTTCCGGCGACCTTCCTCGACCTGCTGCTCGAAGTCGGCGTCGAGCGCATCATGTTCTCGGTCGACTATCCGTACGGCTCGATGGCGCGCGGCCGCGCCTTTCTGGAGCAGCTTCCGGTGAGCGCCGCCGACCGCGAGCGCATCGCCCACGGCAATGCTGAGCGGCTGTTCAAGCTGTAGGCGTTGTTATTTTGACGATGACTCATATCATTCACCTCATCCTGAGGCGCGAGCGAAGCGAGCCTCGAAGGATGAGGCCGCGGCGCTGAGGCGTGCATCCTTCGAGGCTCGGCGCTGCGCGCCGAGCACCTCAGGATGAGGATCACCATTAAGTGCGATTGGTATTATTCCGCGGCCTGCATGTCGGCGACGTCGAGGAAGCCGCCGGCCTGGCGCCGCCACAGCGCCGCGTAGTGGCCGCCGTGCGCGATCAGTTCGCGATGGCTGCCCTGTTCGACGATGCGGCCGTGCTCGAGCACGACCAGGCGGTCCATCTGCGCGATGGTAGACAGCCGGTGGGCGATGGCGATCACGGTCTTGCCGCCCATCAGCGTGCCGAGGCTCGACTGGATGGCGGCCTCCACTTCGCTGTCCAGCGCCGAGGTGGCTTCGTCGAACACCAGGATCGGCGCGTCCTTGAGAATCACCCGCGCAATGGCGACCCGCTGGCGCTGGCCGCCGGACAGCTTGACGCCGCGTTCGCCGACATGGGCGTCGTAGCCGCGCTGGCCCTGCCAATCCTCCAGGTCGAGAACGAAATCGTGGGCGTGAGCGAGCTTGGCGGCGCGCACGATTTCCTCGTCGGTCGCCTGCGGGCGGCCGTAGCGGATATTGGCGCGGATCGAACGGTGTAACAGCGAGGTGTCCTGCGTCACCACCGAGATCTGCGCCCGCAGCGATTCCTGGGTCAGCGTCGAAACGTCCTGGCCGTCGATCAAAATGGCGCCGCTTTCGAGCTGGAAGAAACGCAGCAGCAGGTTGACCACGGTCGATTTGCCGGCGCCGGAACGGCCGACCAGCCCGATCTTCTCGCCGGGCTGGATGGTCAGGTTGAAATTCGCCAGCACGCCGACCTCGCGGCCATAGCCGAAGCTGACGTTCTTGAACTCGATGCGGCCGGCGCGCACGGCAAGCGGCCGCGCATCGGCGGAGTCGGGCAGCTGCAGCGGCTGGGCTATGGTGATCATGCCCTCCTGCACCACGCCGAGGTCCTCGAAGATCTCGGTGATGCGCATGGCGATCTGCCGCGACATGTTGGTGAGCTGCAGGCTCAGCGGCAGCACCATGGCGATGGCGCCGACCTCGACGGCGCCGTAACGCCAGAGCAGCAGCGCCAGGCCGCCGGAGCCGGCAATCAACAGCGCGTTGAGCACGTCGAGCAGCGCGCCGAATGTCGTCAGCAGCCGCTGCGACGCCTGGAACAGGCTGACGTGGCGATCGAGCGCGTTGCGCACATATTCGTCTTCCTCGCGCGCGCGGGCGAACAGTTTGACCGTGATGATGTTGGTGTAGCTGTCGACGATGCGCCCCATCAGCGTCGAGCGGGCGATCGAGCTCTCTTTGGAGCGCTCGCGCATGCGCGGCACGAAATAGATGAGCAGCGCCGCATAGCCGGAAAACCACAAAAGGATCGGTGCCGCCAGCCAGCGATCGGCGCTGGCGGTGAGCGCGATTGCCGAGGTGCCGTACACCATGATGTACCAGACCGTGGTGATCGTCGCGGTCAGCGTCGAGCGCACCGACGGAGCGGTCTGCATGACGCGGTTGGAGATGCGGCCGGCGAAATCGTTCTGAAAGAACGCCCAGCTCTGGCGCACCACGTGCCAGTGCGCCTGCCAGCGAATGAGCCCGGTGAACGGCGCCGCGATGGCCTGGTTGGTGATCAGATAGCGCGTCAGCGTCACCGACGGGCGCACCAAGAGAACCACGACCGCCATGCCGACAAGCCACGGCCAGCCGGCGGCGAGGAAGCGCTCCGGCGGCAGCTTCGTCACCATGGTGACGACGCGGCCCATGAACCATGGCACTGCGCTGTCGGAGAGCGCGACCAGCAGCTCGACGACGAACAAAGCCGCGAACAACCACTTCGCCTGGCGGGCAAAGTGCCACAGGAAGCCGATCAGCGAAGCCGGCGGTTCCGGGTGTTCCGGCGCGGCCGTGGGCGTCAGGAATCGCTCGAAAAGTGCAAACATTTTCGGATGGGTACAGGGCTCCGGCAGGCGGCGTCAATCGCGCCTTGGGCGGCGTGCGGCAAAAGCGGGACGCGGTGTCGCGGTAGCGTTTCTGACCTTTTCGCCCGGCATGTCGCATGTCATCGTTCCCCTTAAGGCAAGCCAAGCCAAGCCAAGCCAAGCCAAGGGGAACGCCCATGCGAAAGCTGATGGTCGCGCTGGCGTTGATCGCGAGCATTTGCGGCGGCGCCATGGCGCAGGCGCAGACCTATCCGTCGCGGCCGATTACGCTCCTGGTCGGCTTCCCGCCCGGCGGTCCGACCGACGCGCTGGCGCGGCTTCTTGCCGATGCGATGGGCCGCACGCTCGGCCAGACGGTCGTGGTCGAGACGGTCAGCGGCGCCTCCGGCACGATCGCGACCGGACGCGTCGTCCACGCCGCCGCCGACGGCTATACCATCGGCATCGGCAACTGGACGAGCCATATCGGCTCGCCGGCGATCTACGCGCTCGATTACGACGTGCAGAAGGATCTGCAGCCGATCTCGCTGTTGGCCTACTCGCCGCTGTGGATACTCGGCAAAGAAACCTTGCCGCCCAACAATGCGGCCGAGCTGATCTCCTGGCTCAAGGCGCGCAAGACGACGACGACTTTCGGCACGGTCGGCACCGGCAGCGCCGCGCAGCTCGCGGCGGTGTCGTTCGCCAACGCCATCGGTGTCAAATTCCAATACGTGCCGTATCGCGGCGCCGGGCCGGCGGTCCAGGACCTGCTCGGCGGTCAGATCGACCTATCGTGCCTGGAAACATCGTCGACGCTGCCCTACGTGCAGGCAGGCAAGATGAAGGCCTATGCGGTCGTGGCCGAAAAGCGCTGGCCGAAATCGCCGGCGACGCCGACCGCGATCGAAGCCGGCGCGCCCGGCGTGAGCCTGCCGTTCTGGCACGGGCTGTGGACCACCGCGGGCACACCCAAAGCCGTGGTCGATAAGCTCGATGGCGCGGTGAAGTTCGCACTCGCCGATCCCGGCGTGCGGGCACGGCTCGATGCGCTGGGCCAGGTGATCTTCCCGCCCGACCAGCAAAATCCGGCGGCTCTGGCGGCATACACCAAGGCCGAGATCGACAAATGGTGGCCGATCATCAAGGCGGCCGGCATCAAGGGGCAGTAGCGAGACGGTATTCGAGTGATCGCTTCACTCATTCGTCGTCCCCGCGTAAGCGGCGACCCATAACCACCTCGTACGAAGTTCCGCGACAGTGATTATGGATTCCCGCTTTCGCGCATAGGCGTTAACATAGCTGCGTTTCCCGGGCGCAG
Organism: Xanthobacteraceae bacterium; assembly: GCA_030036975.1. Taxonomy (GTDB): domain Bacteria; phylum Pseudomonadota; class Alphaproteobacteria; order Rhizobiales; family Xanthobacteraceae; genus BOG-931. The sequence goes on from JASHSE010000399.1 coordinate 6,189, forward strand.
CGCAGCACGAAGCGCGAAGTGGTGCGCTGCAGGACCCGGGATCGTAACAAGTTGCGGAGTCTGGGACGGTCCCGGATCAGCGGTGCACCGCTTCGCGCTGCACCGCATCCGGGAAACAGGCCTATCTTAGCGCCTATGCGCTTTCGCGGGAATGAGCGGAATTCCCTCTACTCCGCCGCCTGGGCCAGCGCGTGCTGGCGGAATTTCGGCATGACCTCTTGTGCGAGCAGCCGCATCGATTCGCGCTCCCAGTCGCGGTTCGGGCCGCTCCAGTCTAGTCCAGTCATCAACAGCGTCCCGAACGGGCCGGTGG
>JASHSE010000400.1 GCA_030036975.1 Xanthobacteraceae bacterium
CTCCTCGGCCGGCGTTTTGCGGCGCGCCAGGCGCTCGACCAGCACGTCGAGATAGCGGCTCTCGTCGCGGCCGGATGAATCGCGGCGGTTGCGGCGCGCCAGCCCTGCGCCAGATAGTTCGAGAACGTCGGCGGCAAGATCGCCGACGCTGCGGCCGCGAATTTTGGCGGCAAGACCCAATCGCGGCACCTCGTCGCGCAATTGCCGGCGCTCGGCGGCGCTCCAGCCTTTCACCAAATCCCAGGCGGCATCGAGCGAGACGTCGTCATAAAGAATGCCGACCCAGAGGGCCGGCAATGCCAGAAGATGCGGCAGCGGCCCGGAATCGGCGCCGCGCATTTCCAGATAGCGTTTGAGCCGCACCTCCGGGAAAATCGAGCTCAAGTGATTGGCCCAATCCGAGATGATGGCGCCGTCGGCAATGCCGCGCAGCTTCCCGGCCAACAGATCGCGGAACGATTTGCCGGCGACGTCGACATAAGCGTCGCCGCGCTTGATGAAATACATCGGCACGTCGAGCGCGTAGTCGACCCAGCGCTCGAAACCCATGCCGGGCTCGAAGACCCATGGCAGCATGCCGGCGCGATCATTGTCGGTGTCGCGCCAGATTTCCGAGCGGAACGACAGAAAGCCGTTCGGCTTGCCGTCGGTGAACGGCGAATTGGCGAACAAGGCCGTCGCCAAAGGCTGCAGCGACAGCGACACCCGCAGCTTCCTGACCATGTCGGCTTCGGAAGCGAAGTCGAGATTGGTCTGCACGGTGCAGGTGCGGTACATCATGTCGAGGCCGAGCGTGCCGACCTTCGGCATGTAGGCGGTCATGATCTTGTAGCGCCCCTTCGGCATCACCGGTACGTCGGCGCGCGTCCAGTCCGGCGTCATGCCGATGCCGAGAAAGCCGATGCCGAGCGGCGTTGCCACCTCGCGCGTCCGCGCCAGATGCGCCGCGAGTTCGCTCGCCGTCCGGTGCACGTTATCGACTTGCGCGCCGGACAATTCGAACTGACCGCCGGGCTCGAGAGTAATCGCCCCGCCGCCGTCGCCCGCGTCGAACAGGCCGATGATGCGCGGCCCTTCCATGATCGGCTCCCAGCCCAGCAGGGGCTGCAAGCCTTCGAGCAGGGCGCGGATGCTGCGTGCGCCGTCATAGGGCACCGGGCGATGATCGTCGCGCGTGAAGGCGAACTTTTCGTGCTCGGTGCCGATGCGGAATTCCGCCTTCGGCCGCACGCCTTGCTCGAGCCAAGCGACAAGCTCGTCCCGCCGCTCGATTGGCGTCAGGTCGATTTGATCACGCGCCATGCCGGGTCTCGGAAAAAACGGGGCGCGACATTACACGGCGCAAACTGCAAAGGCTATTGTGGCTTGTGCGTTGCTCAGGCCGCCACCTTCGGCGCCTGCGGCGGAAATCGGCCATAAAACGTGTCGCCCTTTCTTGCCATGTCGGCCAGCAGCTTGCCGGGTGCAAACCGGGCGCCATGGCGCTTGGCAAAGTCTCGGCACAGCGCCACAAAGGCCGGCGTGCCCATGCGGTCAATGTAGGAAATCGTACCGCCGGTAAATGGCGCAAAGCCGAAGCCGAGGATCGAGCCGATATCGGCTTCGCGCATATCGGTCACCACGCCTTCCTCAATGCAGCGCGCGGTTTCGAGCGCCTGGATGGCGAGAAGCCGCGCTTTGAGCTCGGTCACGTCGAGCTTGTCGGGATCGAGTTTTTGCGGCTGCAGATCGGCGAGACCAGGCCACAGCCGTTTCGGGCCGTTCGCCGGATAATCGTAAAAACCCTTGCCGTTCTTGCGGCCGAAGCGACCGCGCTTCTCCACCATCACCTCGAGCAGCGCCTTCTGCCGCGGATCGATCGCGTCGGGCCCGAGATCGGCCTCCGCGGCTTTGACAATCTTCCAGGCGAGATCGACCGCGACCTCGTCGTTGAGCGCCAGCGGACCGACCGGCATGCCGGCCATGCGGCCGGCATTTTCGATCATCGCCGCGGGCACGCCCTCGCCGAGCATCAAATGGCCTTCGCGCAGATAGGTGCCGACCACGCGCGACGTGTAGAAGCCGCGCGAATCGTTGACCACGATCGGCGTCTTGCGGATGGCGCGCACGTAGTCGAGCGCGGTGGCGAGCGCCGCAGCGCCGGTGTCGCGGCCGCGGATGATCTCGACCAGCATCATGCGGTCGACCGGCGAGAAGAAATGGATGCCGATGAAGCGCGCGCGGTGCTTGAGCGCGGCGGCGAGCGAGGTGATCGGCAAGGTCGAGGTGTTGGAGCCGAAAATCGTGTCGTCGCCGATGACGTTCTGCGCCCGGCCGATCGCCTCCTCCTTGACCTTGCGGTCCTCGAACACCGCCTCGATGACGAGATCGCAGCCGTTCAGCTCGACGTAATCGGCGGTCGGATGGATACGGGCCAGCAACGCATCGCGCCCGGCGGCGCTGCTGCGGCCGCGCTCGACTTGCGTGTTGACCAACCGCTCGGCATGGGCCTTGCCCTTCGCGGCGGTTTCCGGATCGCGGTCGATCAGGACGACGTCGAGGCCGGCGAGCGCGCTCACATAGGCGATGCCGGCGCCCATGAAACCAGCGCCGAGCACCCCGATCTTGTGCAACGCACGTTTCGCCACGCCGGCTGGGCGGCGGGCGCCCTTGTTGATCTCCTGCAGCGACAGGAACAGCGTGCGGATCATCGCCGCCGCCTCGCGCGACCGCAAGATTTTGGCAAAGTACCGCGACTCGACACGCAGCGCCTGGTCCATCGGCAGCTGCAGTCCCTCGTACACCACCTGCATGATGGCGCGCGCCGCCGGATAATTGTCGTAGGTCTCGCGGCGATAGAGCGCGTTGGCGGGCGTGAACACCATCATGCCGGCTTTGGAGTGCACCGGCCCGCCGGGCAGTTTGAAGCCGTCGAGGTCCCACGGCGCCGTGGCGCTGCCGCCGCTTGTGATCCAGTCTTTGGCGGCCTTGATCAGCTCCGCCGGCGGCACCACCGCATCGACCAGTTTTAACGCCTTGGCGCGCGCCACGTCGATCTGATCGCCCTTGAGCAGGAATTGCAGTGCCTCGGCCGGCGCCAGCATGCGCGCGACGCGCTGCGTGCCGCCGCCGCCGGGGAACAGGCCGACCTTGATTTCCGGCAGGCCGAGCCGGGTCTTGGGGTTGTCGGCGGCGATGCGGTGATGGCAGGCGAGCGCCAGCTCAAAGCCGCCGCCGACCGCGGTGCCGTTGAGCGCCGCGACCCACGGCTTGCCGCAGGTCTCGATGCGCCGGCACAGTTGCGAGAATTTGCGGCTCTCGGCGAACAACAGCGCGTTCGCGGCGTCTTCGCCCTGGCTGGCCGCCGTTTCGGCGAACAGCCGGTTCATGGTCTGCAGGATCGAAAGGTCGGCCCCGGCGCAGAAGCTGTCTTTGCCGGACGTCATCACTACGCCCTTCACCGCCGCATCGGCGGCGGTTTGCTCGACGATCGCCGACAATTCCGCGGTCGTCGTCGCGTCGATGAGGTTCATCGAGCGGCCCGGCATGTCCCAGGTGACGAGCGCAATGCCGTCGGCGCCAGCTTTCAGATCGAAATGGGTGAAGCTCATCGGTACGGCTCGCCGTTCTTGTGCAAGTAGCGCGCGCCGGCCTCGTCGCGCTCCATCGACAAATCGACGTCCGGGTAATGGGCGCGCTCGCGCCGCGACCGCGTGCCGATTTCGAGGTAGACGGCATCCAGCGCGGTGCGATTGACGAGCTGATGACCGTTGGCGACGTTGGCCTTGAAACCCGCCGCGTCGCCCGGCTTGAGCACGGTCTCGCCATCGTCCTCGACCAGCGCCAGTTCGCCCTGCACGACATAGACGAGCTCGTCTTCATTCTCGTGCCAATGGCGCAGCGCCGACGCGGCGCCGGGTCTGAGCGTCGTCAGATTGACGCCGAACTGGTCGAGCCCGACGGCATTGCCGAGCCGCTTGCGGCTGCGGCCCTCGACGCTGCTTTTGAGCGGCGGCGGATAGTTGGTGCGTGTATCGGTCGGCAGGTTGGCAATTTCGATCTTCGGCATAGGCAGTCTCTTCTGTAACGTGGTCGTCGCAACTTTGAACCTCATCCTGAAGGTGCGCGCCGCAAGGCGCGCCTCGAAGGATGAGGCCGAGGCGCACCGAAATCGGGCTTGCCCGATTTCGGCATGTTTATTGTCCAGATCGGCTATAGCCGATCTGGATGCCCGCATCCTTCGAGGCTCGTTTCGCTCGCGCCTCAGGATGAGGAGAACATTATACTCGCTCGATGATCGTGGCGGTCCCCATGCCGGCGCCGATGCAGAGCGTGATCAGGGCGGTGCCGGCGCCCCGCCGTTCCAATTCGTCGAGCGCGGTGCCGAGGATCATGGCGCCGGTGGCGCCGAGCGGGTGACCCATGGCGATGGCGCCGCCATTGACGTTGACCTTGGCGATGTCGAGATCGAACGCCTGCAGATAGCGCAGCACCACGGAGGCGAACGCTTCGTTGACTTCGATCAGGTCGATGTCGGCCAGATTCATGCCCGCCTTTTTCAAGACCTTCTCGGTGACGTCGACCGGACCGGTCAGCATCAAAGCCGGCTCCGAGCCGATATTGGCAAACGCCTTGATTTTGGCGCGCGGCTTCAGATCGGCGCGCCTGCCGGCGCGTGCATTGCCGATCAGCACCGCAGCGGCGCCGTCGACGATGCCGGAGGAATTGCCGGCATGGTGGACGTGGTTGATGGCTTCGACCTCGGGATGCGCCTGCACGGCGACGGCGTCGAAGCCGCCCTTGTCGCCGAGTTCGGCGAACGACGGCTTGAGCGCGGCGAGCGACTGCATGGTCGTGTCCGGCCGCATGTGCTCGTCTTTGTCCAAAATGGTCAGGCCGTTGACGTCCTTCACCGCCATGACGGAGCGGCCAAAGCGGCCCTCCTGCCAGGCCGTGGCGGCGCGCTTCTGGCTCTCGACCGCATAGGCATCGACGTCGTCGCGCGAAAAGCCGTATTTGGTGGCGATCAGGTCGGCGGAAATGCCCTGCGGCAGAAAATAATGCGGCACCGCGATCGACGGATCGACCGACCAGGCACCCCCTGCCGCGCCGATGCCGACGCGGCTCATCGATTCGACGCCGCCGCCGACCGCCATCTCCTGCTGCCCGGCCATGATCTGCGCGGCGGCAAAATTGACCGCGTCGAGCCCGGAAGCGCAGAAGCGGTTGATCTGCACGCCGGCGACGCCGTTGCCATAGCCGGCGACGAGTGCCGCGGTACGCGCGATATCGGCGCCGGCCTCGCCGACCGGATCGACCACGCCCATCACCACATCGTCGACCAAAGCCGGATCGAGCCTGTTGCGGCCCTTGATCGCGCCCAGCGCCTGGCTCGCCAGATTGAGCGCCGTCACTTCGTGCAATGCGCCGTCGACCTTGCCGCGGCCGCGCGGCGTGCGCACGTGATCGTAGATGAAGGCGTCGGACATGGTGGCTCCACATAGCTGGGCATGGGGCGGCGACGGCGCAATACGATCACTGCCGCGCCGGCATACTAGCCAGCGGCGGTGACCTGGACTAGCCTCGACGAAAGGGATCGCGTCATGGACGGCGTGATGGGTCGCGTCGACGGCAAGATTGCGCTGATCACGGGCGGGGCATCGGGAATCGGCTTGGCCGCCGCGCGCCTGTTGCTGGACGAAGGCGCCACGGTCGTCCTCACCGACCGCGACGAAGCGGCTGCCGCCGCGGCCCGCAACGCGCTTGGACATCGCGTAAAGTTTCATCTGCTCGACGTCACCCGCGAGGATCCGTGGATCGCGGTCACCGAGGCGGTGCTGGCCGAATTCGGGCGCATCGACGTGCTCGTCAATAGCGCGGGCGTGGCGCTCCTCAAGGACGTCGAGGCGACGACCCTCGACGACTGGCGCGCCCTGATGGCGGTCAATCTCGACGGCACGTTTTTGGGCTGCAAGCACGCGGTGCGCGTCATGAAGGAACGCGGCGGCGGCTCGATCATCAACATGTCCTCGGTCGCCGGGCTGATCGGCAACGGCAATCTCGCCGCCTACTGCGCCAGCAAGGGCGGCGTGCGGCTATTGACCAAATCGGTGGCGCTGCACTGCGCGCGCAAGGGCTATAATATCCGCTGCAATTCGGTGCATCCGTCGTTTGTCGAAACCCCGATGCTGCGGGCAATGATCGCAGCGGGACGCGACCCGGCCAAAATGGAAGCCAATTGCGTAAGCGCGGCGCCGCTCGGCCGCCTCGCTCAGCCGATCGAAGTGGCGCGCACCATTCTGTTCCTCGCGAGCGACGAATCGGCGTTCACCACCGGCGCCGAACTGGTGGTCGACGGCGGCCTCACCGCGGCCTGATTATGCGCTGAGCTGAACCCTGTCCGGATCGCAACGATGAAGCCCGCGCCATCAAAAAAAGCAGCGAAGAAGCAGGTCCGGCTCGAGACCGCGCGATTTGTCGTGCGCAACGCGCGGCTCGAAGACGCCTCGGAGCCATGGGGCCGATGGATGGCCGATGCCGAGGCGAGCGCCATGCTGAACGCGCCGCCGAAGGCTCTGAGCAAGGCCGAGGTCGAGGCCTACATCAAGATGTTCGATCAACGCACGCACCTGTTGCTGGTGATCGTCGAAAAGGCCTCGGAAAATATCCTCGGCTGTTTTCGCATCGACATCGACGAGAAACTCGGCCGCTTTCTGGTCAGCATGATCGTCGGCGAGCCCGGCTATCGGCACAAAGGCATCATGAACGAGCTGACGGTGCCGTTCCGCGACTATTTTTTCGACACACTCGGGCTCAAGACCATGCTCGGCATGGTGCTGTCGCACAACGAGCCGGTGATCCGCTATCTGGAGAAGACCGGGCTCAATCTCGACAAAAAGATCGAGCGCCACGTCAAATCGCGCACCAGCGACGCCATGTTCGCCATGTGCTTCTTCAGCCAGACCGCGGAAGCTTGGCACGCATGGAAGCGCGCGAACCTCGCGACGTTTCGCCGGGGATGACGCAGGCCGGGCGGCTCGATGTCGGGTGAGACTTATCGCGCGAACCAATTGAAGCGATAATCGAGCGTGGCCTTCACCACCTCGATGTTCTGATTCACCGTGATTGGGGCCGAACCCGTGCCCGTAAGAGGTCCAGAAGCGGTCAACGTCACGCTGTGATTGCCGAAGCCGTAATGGTCATACTCGATGCCGGCGGACCAGTTGTCGGCAAACGCCCAGGCGAGACCGACGCCGACCGTCCAGCCCGTATCGGTATCGGTCCCCGACGCATTGCAGGACAAGCCGGGGGTGGAAGCAAAGCAGAAGGCCGCGGCGTTGCCGAAGAAAGTGAGAGGATCGATGCTATCGCGGCTGTGCTCCCAGGCGACGCCGCCTTTGCCGTAGAGCATCCAACGATCCCACGTGTATCCGACGCGTCCGGTCACGCTCGCCAGCCAGTCGGTCTGATCGCGAAGCGTGGCAGGCACCCCGTTTTTGCCTCCGAACAACGGATCGCCGCCGAGAAACGCGTACGGATTGCTCGTGCTGCCGTCGAGATTGGTCCAGGAAAAATCGCCGGCAATGCCGGCGACCCAATTGGTGGCGAATTGATAATCGCAGCCGATTTGGCCGCCGCCGACAAACCCGGCGCCCTGACCGAAGCCGGCGCCGCTGCCGGTTGGAGCGAACTCGCCTAATCCGCCGCCGAAAAAGGTGCTTGGATCAATGAAATTGGCGGTGCCCCAGTCGCCGCCGAGATGGCCGCCGATGTAGCAGCCTGTCCAGCTGAAAGGTCGCGCCACGACGGCTGGCGCCTTCACCGGCATCGGTGCCGGCGCCAAGTCGGCCGCAATGGCCGGGCCGCTTAATGCCAAGGCGGTGGTAGCAAGAAGGATACGCTTCATGGCCACGCCCCTCACACGATGAGGGCAACTATACACCCGTGGCGAGCCCCATGTGTGGCAAAAGGACAACAGTGCATTGAATTATGCAGCGTTGGTTCCGACTCGCGGAATAAGCCCGACCGTTGAGGAAAGACAGCACGCGAGCGCGGCCAAAACGTCGGCGGCGCCGCGCTTTTAACCGCTTGTTTACCCTAATCCTTAACAGTTGCCGCCCTAGGGGCAGCAGAGGGACCGCGCCGCCCGCATCGTCCGTTTTCGAGCGCCGGCTCGGGACCGGGCCAGGCCGCCCCCTCTGAGTTTGGGCGCGCGAATGAAACCTGGCGGTCTGTGGAATCTTCGAGGTCTTCGTCCGCGAGCACAGGGGGATGCACGGGACGCCGCGCGGCAGTCCGGCGCTTCGGTCGGCGAATGGCTCAACAGCGTCATCGAAAGCGATGACGACGACGATGTGGTGGACGGGCGGCCGCGCCGCCGCCACCGCCGCGAGCCGGTCGCGTTCGGCGCACCGCAGCGGCGCGAAGCTGGCCCCCATCGCGACCCGCACGAGAGCGACCGCTACGAGCCCCGCCGCGATCCAAAGGACGAGGATGACCGCGAACGCCTTCCGCGCCGCGATCGGTACCGCGACGCCCGCGATAGCGCGCCCCGCCGCGAAGAATTCGACCACGTCAACGACCGCCTCGACAAGCTGTCGCAGCAATTGGAGCGGATCGTGCACGCCGCAGCCGTGCGGCAGGAAACGCCGGCGGCGTCGAACGCGCCGAGCGAACCGCTCGCGCCGCCACTGAATGGCCCGCCGGCGTCGCCGGCGCCGCCGGCGCCGATCGCAGCCGTGCCGCAGGAAACGCCGGCGGCGCCGAACACGCCAAGCGAACCGCTCGCGCCGCCGCTGAATGGCGCGCCGCCGGTACCGC
>JASHSE010000401.1 GCA_030036975.1 Xanthobacteraceae bacterium
ACACGTCGCCAAGATCGCGGTGATGAGCCAGCGCATGGTGATCAATTCGATGGAGCCGCGCGGCGCCACCGCGAGCTACGATCCGGCGACCGACGCCTATACGATGCGCGCCTGCTCGCAGAGCGCCGGCACGCTGCGCGAAAACATCCTCGCCATCATGAATCTGCCGAAGGAGAAGCTGCGCGTCGTCACCGAGGACGTCGGCGGCGCCTTCGGGCTGAAGACCGGCGCCTATCCGGAAAACATCGCGCTCCTGGTCGGCGCCAAGAAATTCGGCCGGCCGATTCACTGGATGTCGACGCGCTCCGAGGCGTTCGTCAGCGACAACCAGGCGCGTGACACCTACTCAGAGGTCGAACTGGCGCTCGACGACAACGGCAAATTCCTGGCGCTGCGGGTGCGCAATGTCGGCAATGTCGGCGCCTATCTGGGCTCGATCGGCGCCGCCATCCCGACCTTGAGCTTTTCGCGCTGCCTGCCCGGCATGTACGACATCAGGCACATCGACATCGGCGCCCAATGCGCCTTCACCAACACGCTGCCGACCGCGCCCTATCGCGGCGCCGGAAGGCCGGAAGCGAGCTATGCGCTGGAACGCGTGGTCGACGAAGCGGCGCGCGTGTCCGGCATCGATCCGATCAAACTGCGGCGGCGCAATCTGATCAAAAAATCGCAGATGCCGTACAAGACGCCGGTCGGCACCACCTACGACAGCGGCGATTTCGCTCCGATCCTCGACCAGGCGCTGGAACTTGCGGACTATGAAGGTTTCAAACAACGCCGGCGCGAGGCGAAAAAGCGCGGACAATATCGCGGCTTCGGCATCTGCTGCGCGCTCGAACATTCCGGCGGCGCGCCCACCGAAACCGCGCTGCTGACGTTTCCCGGCAACGGCACGCTGCAGCTCAGCCTCAACGTGCAGAACACCGGCCAGGGCCACGCCACGGTGTTTTCGCGGCTGATCGGCGAACGGCTCGGCATTGCGGCGGACAAGATTCCGCATCGCCACGGCGATTCGGCGCTGGAGCTGCCCGGCTACGCGTCGGTCGGATCGCGCTCGGGCATGACGGTGAGCCATTCGGTGGTCAAGGCGATCGATGCGATCCTGGAAAAGGGCAAGCCGGTCGCCGCCGCCATGCTCGAAGCCGGCGAAGCCGACATCGCCTTTGCGGCCGGGCATTTCGAGGTGGTCGGCACCGATCGCCGCGTATCGCTGTTCGAGGTCGCTTCCCACGCCGCCGCGCTGAAGAAGCGTGGCGCGATTGCCGAGGACCTCGACACCAAGACCACGACTCAGACCGAGCAGACCTTTCCCAACGGCGTGCACATCGCCGAGGTCGAGATCGATCCGCAGACCGGAGCGATGACGATCGCCAACTATTCGGCGGTCGATGATTGCGGCCGCGCGCTCGAGCCGAAGATCGTCGAAGGCCAATTCCACGGCGCGGTGGTGGCCGGACTGGGCCAGGCGCTGATGGAGCGCACGGTGTACGACGCCGACAGCGGCCAGCTCGTCACCGGCTCGTTCATGGATTACGCGCTGCCGCGCGCCGACGACGTGCCGCCGTTGCGCGACGCGCTGCACAACACGCCGGCGACGACCAATCCGCTCGGCGTCAAAGGCGTCGGCGAAGCCGGCACCACGGCGGCGATCGCCGCGGTCATGAACGCGGTGGCCGATGCGATCCCGAACGGCGCCGGCGCGCATCTCGATATGCCGGCGAGCGCGGCGCGCTTGTGGGAGGCGTGCCGGCGGGTCACGGCGCAGTAGCGCGCAGGCACCCCTCGTCTTCCGCTCATTCCCGCGCAAGCGGGAATCCAGTGGAGTGCGTAGTCAGAGAGAGCTTTTTGCCTGGGTCCCCGCTTTCGCGGGGACGAGCGGTATGGAAGTGCCGTCACCCGATATTCGGCACGATGGCGACGACGCGGCGGGCTTGCGGCTCGACGATGACGAGCTGATTGCCGACGATGATGTACTGGTCGGCCTCATAGCCGCCGAGCGTCGAGGAGACTTGCGCCGGCAGCGACTGCAATTGCACCGCCGCCGGCACGGCGGAGCCGATCGCGAGCGTGAAATTGACGCTGCCGGTGCGATGGCCCTTCTGGTTGGCGAAATAGCCGCGGATCTGCTGGCGCTGCTGGTCGGTGAGCTTAAGCGGCTCGGCGGTCTGTTCGATCTGCGCCGCGGCGCCGGGCGCGTTCTGGCCGGTGCCGACGCGCGCGCTGGTCTGCGGCGTCACCGCATTGTTCTTCGCCGCCGTGCTCTGGCCCGAACCTTCGTTGGAAAGCAGCCCGGTCGATCCGGCCGCATGCGGTTCGCCGTTGCGACCGGGCCCGCCCTGCGGCACGAACACGAAAACCCAGATCAAAATCGCCGCACAGATCACCAGCAAAAGTCCGGTGCCGCCCCACAGGAACGCGTGCCGGGTGCTGCGGCGCTGTTCGGGCGGGCTCGCGTTGTCGACCATGGAACGCCTCCAAAAACCAAAACGCGCGTAACGAAAACGCGCGTGGTGAAGCGGCGTTCCAAAACGAACAAGGGCGAACCATGCGCGTTTGCGTAAAGGATTTGGCCGGATCGCCTCTTGCACGCGGTCCGCGCGGCATCGATGCTGCGCTGAATGATTTTTCGCCGCTTCCGGGCCGCTGGCCGCCCGCGCGCGGCTCGATCCGAAGACCGACGCGATCACCGAATATCAGCTGCCGCGCTCGACCAACATCCGGCGCGTCTTCGTCGAGCCGCTGGTTTAAAGGCCCCGACGCGGCGCCGCGTCGCTGCGGTTGGGCTTGCCCCGGCCGCCCATCTCTTTAATTGTCTCTCGTGACCCTCATCCTGAGGCGCCCGCGCGCAGCGCCGGCCTCGAAGGATGCTGGCCGAGGCGCCGGGGCCTTCATCCTTCGAGGCTCGGCGCGGAGCTTGTCATCGGGCCGGCCGAAGGCCGGACCCGTTGGCGCCGAGCACCTCAGGATGAGGAGTATTTGCGGAGTAGCCAATGCCCGACCATCCCGAAGCGATCATTGCCGGCAAGCAGCGCCCGTTTACCGGCGCCGAGTTTTTGGAATCGCTGCGCGACGGCCGCGAGGTCTACATCTACGGCGAGCGCGTCAAGGACGTGACCGTGCATCCGGCGTTCCGCAACGCGGCCGCTTCGATCGCGCTGCTTTACGACGCGCTGCATGACGCCAAGACCAGGGACGTGCTCACCGCGCCAACCGATACCGGCTCCGGCGGTTTTACCCACAAGTTCTTCAAGGCGGCGCGCTCGCGCGAGGAGGTGGTGGCGCAGCGCGACGCCATCGCCGCCTGGGCGCGCATCAGCTATGGCTGGCTCGGCCGCAGTCCCGACTACAAGGCGGCGTTCCTCAACACGCTCGGCGCCAACGCGGCGTTCTACGGCAAGTTCGCCGACAACGCCCGCGCCTGGCACAAGCGCTCGCAGGAGGCGGTGCTTTATCTCAATCACGCGCTGGTCAATCCGCCGATCGACCGCAACAAGCCGGTCGAGCAGGTCAAGGACGTCTACATCACGATTCAGAAAGAAACCGACGCCGGCATCTACGTCTCCGGCGCCAAGGTGGTGGCGACCAACTCGGCGCTCACCCATTACAACTTTCTCGGCCAGAACATGGGCCAGGAGATCAACGACCCGGCCATGGTGGTGATGTTCATCGCGCCGATGAACACGCCGGGCATCAAGCTCATTTGCCGGCAATCCTACGAGTTCGCCGCCGCCGCGGCCGGCTCGCCATGGGATTATCCGCTGACCTCGCGGTTCGACGAGAACGACGCCATCTTCGTGTTCGACAATGCGTTCATCCCCTGGGAGAACGTGTTCATCCACCGCGACGTCGAGCGGCTGAAAATGTTCTATCCGAAATCCGGCTTCTTCAACGGCTTCACCATGCAGGGTTGCACGCGCCTTGCGGTCAAGCTCGATTTCCTTAGCGGCCTGCTCTACAAGGCGGCGCGCGCGACCGGCGTCGAAGCGTTCCGCGGCGTGCAGGCGCAGATCGGCGAAGTCATCGGCTGGCGCAACCTGTTCTGGTCGCTGTCCGACGCCATGGCACACAACCCCGAGCCCTGGGTCGACGGCGCGGTGCTGCCGAATTCGCGCGCCGCGAGCACCTACCGGCTGTTCATGACCGAAGCCTATCCGGCGGTGCGCAACATCATCGAGAAGGTGGTGGCCTCGGGCTTGATCTATCTGCCCTCCCACGCCCGCGACTTCAAGAACCCGGACGTCGACAAATATCTGGCCAAATACGTGCGCGGCTCGAACAACATCGATTACAAGGAGCGCATCAAGACCATGAAGCTGTTATGGGACGCCATCGGCAGCGAGTTCGGCGCCCGCCACGAGCTCTACGAGATGAACTATTCGGGCAGCCACGAGCTGGTGCGCATCTTTCCGCTGCAGCAGGTCCAGGGCAACGGCGAGTTCAAAGAGATGCTCGGCCTCGTCGAGCAGTGCATGGCCGATTACGACGAGGACGGCTGGACGCATCCGGCGTACCGTGACGGCGCCGATGTGAGCGCGGTGGGGAAGTAGCGACCGGCTCTCCTTTGCGCTCGTCCCCGCGAAAGCGGGGACCCAGTTCTTTTCTTTAAGCGCTGGATTTCCGCTTTCGCGGGAATGAGCGGAGGTGGCCGTTAATGCGCCACGTCGAAGCCGACCGTGATGCGCATGCTCAGCGTGTCCTCGCCGGCGGCGATCGGGACCGGCGCGGCTGCCATTCGCGCGGCGAAAAAACGCGGCTGCGGCACGGCCGTGCGATCCTCGACCACCCATGAGACGGCACCGAGGGTGAGGCCGGCGGCGCGGGCATAAAGCGCGGCCTTGCGCCGCGCATCGGCGAGCGCGTCGGCACGCGCGGCGTCGAGCGTCTTCGACAGATCGGCGTGCAAGAACTGCACGGCGCCGACATCGTTGGCGCCGGCGGCGATCGCCCGATCGAGAATATCGCCGACCTTGTCGATCTGGCGGACTGTCACCGCAAGCTGATTGGCGACCGCAAAGCCGGAAATTTTTGGCTGGCTGTTCGACTGAGCATTGGCGTAAATCGGCTGCACGGAAAAGTTCGCAGTCTGGATGTCGTTTGGCGCGATGCCGGCGTTACGCAGCGCCGCCATGATCGCACTCATGGCGCGCGAATTGGCATCGGTCGCCGCCTTGGCGGTGGCGCCCTGCGTCCTTACGCCGACGGCGAGCCGGGCAAAATCCGGCGCCGCGCGCACTTTGCCTTCGCCGCTGACGATGATGTGCGCTTGCGGCACCGCGTAAGGTTCCTGCGCGCGCGCCGGCGCCATCGCGGCGAGAATGAACGCGGCGAACAACGCGATGCGAAAAGCGGATTGCGCGGCACGGTTCGACACGGCCATGACGATCTCCTTCGCTACGCTCCCCAAGAACTACGCTTCCCAAGTCCGGCGCAGCACGCGCAGCCAATTGCGAAAACATAATTTCTCGATCAATTCATGGCCAATTATGTCTTCCCAAGTCCGGCGCAGCACGCGCAGCCAATTGCGAAAACATAATTTCTCGATCAATTCATGGCCAAAGCCGCGGCCGCGCAGCGCCTCGATCAGCTTCGGCAGGCCGGC
>JASHSE010000402.1 GCA_030036975.1 Xanthobacteraceae bacterium
TGCCGGTCCAGTTGCTGCTCACCGACATCCGCATGCCGAGCGAGCTGGACGGTTTGGCGCTGGCGCACGTTGCGCGGGCGGCGCGCCCCGGCCTGAAGCTGATCGTGGCATCCAGCCAGCCGGCCGGGCACGAGGTGGACGGCCTCGCCGATGCGTTCTTTGCCAAGCCGTTCGACCTCAGGGCGATGGTCGAGCGCGTGAAGTCATTGCTTTCGGAGGCGTGCCATGAGCGAAAGCGACGATGAACTGCTCAAATTCGCGGGCACCATCCTGGTGGTCGAGGACGAGGTTCTGATCCGGCTGGTGATCGCCGAATACCTGCGCGACTGCGGCTATCGGGTGTTCGAGGCGGCCCATGCCGACGAGGCGCTCCTGGTGCTGCGCCAAGCCGAGCGTCCGGTCGACGTGGTGTTCACCGACATCGCGATGCCGGGCAGCATGGACGGCTTTGCGCTGGCGCAGTGGGTGCGGGCGAATCGGCCGGACGTGGACGTGATCCTCGCCGGCAGCGTCAATCGCGCCGTGCAGGCCGCGTCCGACCTCTGCGACCAGCAGGATCACGTGCCAAAGCCCTACGATCCGCAAACCGTGCACGACCGCATTCGCCGGCTGCTCGCCTCGCGCGGTTCGCTCAAGCGCGATCTGAAATCGGCGCTGCACGAGGCGCGCGGGAACGGCGGCTCGCCGCCGTCGTAAGGCGCAGTCATCAGACGAGGAAGTTCGGTGTAGGAGGGCATTGCGCCGCTCACTCATCTGCAGGGAACCCTAGTCGCGTCAAAGCGAATCGCAGGCGGGTGTGCGGAGCCAGCGGAAAGTTCACCGCATTGCGCCGAAGAATTCGGTTTGTCGTCGGCAATGGATGCGGCGGACGCAGCAGCACGCTGGCCTCCCAAGCCCTTGACCAGGGCGCAATTTGCCCCCATGTCCGCCACCTGTCTGCCGAGCTGGGGCGAGCGGGGCTCTATCCGCATTCACCAAGGAATACGAATGGCGTCCGACGAAGGCTTTTCGGAAAAACCAAGCTCGAAATCGCAGCAAGTCAGCCAGCTGTTCGATTATGCCGAGTTGGCGGATGCAATCGAGACAGAGGACTTCAAGCGTCTACTCGACAATATTCCAATCGCGGTTCTCATCTCGAAAGATGTGCGCGGCGTTCATCGCATCATTTACGCCAATAGCGCTTTCGAGATGGTGGTGGGCCAAACGCTCGACGACGTAAGGCGCCACGTCGGCTCGATCCTCGACGCCTTGAAGCATGAAGACGATCCGGCGCTCACCCTGCGGATGGCGCTGCAAGAAGGCAAGCAATTCGTCGGCACCTTTCAACTGGACTGGCCGAAGCCGCTGATCGTCGAGGCTTACTCCAATCTGATTGAAAACGAGGACGGCAGCGAGAATTACCGGATTTTTGCACTCATCGACGTGACGTCGCGCACGCGCGCCCAGCGGGAAGAATTTTCGCGGCGCCTGCGCGACAAAGAGGTCCTGCTGTTGGAGCTGCAACACCGGGTCAGGAACAACCTGCAACTGATCACCGCCATGATCCGCCTCGAAGCGCGCTACAAGCGCGATGGCGAGCCGGTGAATCTTGACAGGCTGGCAGGCCGTATCGAGTCGCTTCAGCTGCTCTACCGCGACCTCTCGCCGGAGAATTGGGGGAACGCCGTCGATCTCGGACATTATTTGAGCCAGATCGCATCGGCGGTCATGCATGCCTATGCGGTAGACGGTATCCGCCTCGATCTCAAAGTCGATCACGCCATGGCGTCGATCAATGTCGCCATGCCTGTCGGGCTGATCGTCAACGAGCTGCTGACCAATGCCTTCAAGTACGCATTCACGGCGCGCGAGACGGGTACCATTACGGTGCGCTGCCTGCATGAGGACGACATCAATTACCGCATCGTGGTCGCCGACGACGGAAACGGCCTGCCGGATGGGATCACCTGGCCGATGCCCGGCAAGCTCAGCGCGCTCGTCGTGCAGGCATTACGCGAAAATGCAAAGGACATGAAAACGAGCGTCGAAACCCTGCCCGGCAGTGGTACGCAGGTCACCATTACCTTTCAGCACAAGCCTGCGGTGCCAAAGCTGCAATAACCCTAACGGTGCCTCGTGTCGTCCAGAAACCTTCCGCCTGCAGCACGCGCGGCGCGACGAAACTGCCGATAAGCGTCACGGTCCGGTGTCAGCGGCCGACAGCATAAGAGTGCGGGCGAATGCTGCGCCATCGGCGCATCGGCGCCAATTGGTGGCTCGCCTGGCGTCGGTTAACAATGCGTTAACCTTTTCAAATCAAGGATTTGGTAACCTTGAGGTACGGAGCGATCCAGGCGTCGCCTCCACCGGGCGCATCGGTGCAAGAGGAGACAACCTCATGTCCAGATTTGTCACCTTGCTCGGCCGCAAATCCGAGTCCCGCAACGTCGGGCAATCCGCCGCCGCGCAGCCGACAAGCGCGCCGCCGGCAAGCGCGCCGCCTGCCGCCGACGCCGCGCCGCACAAGATCGTCGAGCTCGATGAGGACCTGTTTGTTCCGATCGCGGCCAAGCTTGGCGAAGAGACCGAAGCGGTCCGCAATCTTCTGCTCGACGCCGAGCGCAAGATCGCCGAGCTTGACACCATCAAGCTGTCGATCGCCAAACTGCTCGATCCCGTCGCCAGCGCGTTGCGCGGTTACGAGGAGGCCAAAAGCGAAAAGCTGATCCTGCAGCGCGCGCTCAATCATGCGCAGCACGTCTGCACCAAGCTTCGCGACGATCTGGCCGCTGTTCAGAACAAGGCGACGGCGTTCAAGGCCGAATGCGCGCGGCTGCAGGACGTGGCCGCGGCGGCCACGCAAAAGGTGGCCGCGCTGGAACGGAACAACGCCAGGCAGCTTGCCGAGCTGGCCGAGCACCGCACGCGTACCGCCGAGTTGCAAAACCTGGCGCAGCGGCAAGCCGCCGACCTGCAGCTGGGACGCGCCGAAAACCTTCGTCTCGGCGAGCGCGCCGCCGCGGCCGATCAGCAAATAGTCCAGCTCGAAGCGGAGCTGCAGACGGTCCAGCAGCACGCCAAGCAGACCAAGCGGGAGCAGGTTGCCGTGCAGGCGTCGCTCGACAAGACCCTCAACGAGCTGGCGGCGACGGCGCGCCGGCTGAGCGACAGCGAGAAGGCGCACGCTGCGGCGCAGGCCCGGCTCAAGGCCATGGAGCGCAATCTGGCGGAGGCGCAGGCCGAGCGTGCCCAGCTTTCCGCCACGCTCGACGAAGCGGTGCACCAGCATCGCGACAAGCTCAACGTGCTGGGCTCTCGGCTGGAGACCGTTCAAGCCCGTTCCGACCTCACCGAGAGTCTGCTCGACGAAGCGCGCCAGGCGCTGGCCGCGCGCGCCGACGAAATCCGCGCTCTCGAACGCCGCCTGATCGAGGCTTCGACCGCACACGACGCGACGGCCGAAAAGCTCGGCGCCGCGGCGGCCGCGCTCGCCGAGCGCGAGGCGCAAATCAAGGCCCTTGAGGATGAGCGCGCCGCACTGACGGAGCATGGCCGCAAGCTGATCCAGGTCGTCAACGAGCGCGAAGTCGCGCAAAAGCAGGCGCAGCAGCAGATCGGCGAGCAGAGCGACCTCGTTACCAGGCTGCAGGACGAGCTCAATGCCGCGCGCGGCTCTCACGAGGTCCGCATCGACGATCTGCAGGCGCAGCTGCAACGCGAGCAGCTCGACCGCTCGATCGCCGAAGGCGCGCTGGAGGGCGCGCGCAAAGAGCTGGCGCGCTTGCTGGCCGAAATCGGCGCGCTTCGCGGCTGCCCGATCGCGCCGAGCACCGCCGAGCCGTCCGTCCCACGGGACGTGCTGAAGCAGGCGGCGTAGGCTGCGATGACTTCGTCATTCCGGGGCGCCGCGAAGCGGCGAACCCGGAATCCATAAGCCCTGCGCCGGGGTTATGGATTCCGGGTTCCTCGCGGAGCTTGTCATCGGGCCGGCCACTTCGGGCCGGACCCGTTGGCTCGGCCCCGGAATGACGAGAAATCAGTTCGCGCTAGGCACTGGCCGGGACTTTCCCGACGGTGGCCGCGGCAGTGCGCTCGGTGACGAGATCCAATAAACCGATGCGGTCGTATTCCGCCCATACTCTTGCCAGCCAGTGACGGACGTAGCCGCGCAGCACGAACGAATAAGCCGCCGGCTCGCCGGCCTGGTTGTTGTTGGCAACGAAGCTCAGATATGGAACGCCGGCCAGGTCGACCTGTTCGGCAGCAAGCTCGGCGAGCTTGGGAACGACGATCTCAGCGGCGCCGTCGATGTGTTTGAAGTAGGACGAGGATGTCGCCTGGTTCCAGTCGAAGAAATGCCCATCGTTGATGAAATTCTTCACCACGAAATACCGGGCATCGCCAAGGCGTGACGTCGTCTCGGCGATCTCGCCGATCGACGCAATCGAAGCGCCGAGGACATGGAACACGGCGAGCGTAAGGTATCCGCTTTTTGCCAGTTCAAGGACGCCGATGTCGCGCAGCGCCTGCAGCGTCGGCGAAAACGAGCCGGCGCGCATGTCGATGACGGTGACGGCATCGGGCGAATTGATGGTGTCGAAAATCGTCATCTGGTGCGCCGCGTGGGCGACGTCGATCACGCGCGTATCGGTGGGATGGAACCGCTTGAGCGTTCCGTTCGGCCATTCGGTGTCGAAAGCCCGCGTCGCAACCTGATGGGCGGAGAAATAGTCGAGCAGCGTGCGCGTGACGGTGGTTTTTCCGACCCCACCCTTGTCGGCGCCAACGATAACGACGGCTCGCTTGGCCATCAAACATTCCCGGAATCGGAGATTCAGGGACCTTTACTGAACGTTGCACGCGGGCGGCAAAAACGCAGGCGCAAGTCACGGCGTGGCGGACGGCGGCACCGGGCGCGGCGGCTCCACGGCCGCCAGGCCGGGATGCTTGGTCCCGTTGCCGAGCAACGGCTCCTGTTTTGCGGCTTTCTGATCCGGTTTGGGATAAAGGTCGATTTTCGTCGGTTTCTGTTCCGGCCGCCGCTCGATGGAACTAAGCCCGCCGGCAATGCTGGCGCCTTGTTCGATTTGCAGCAAGCCGTAGCTGATATGGCCCTCGACCCGGCCGGGTGCGCGCAGGATCAACAGGCTTTTGACATCGAGCTTCTCGGAAACCCGGCCGTAAATCTCGGCGTTTTCGGCGACCGTAATCTTGCCTTTGAGCGTACCCGTTTCGCCGACGATCAGATTGCCGGCTGAGATGTCGCCCTCCACCGCGCCGCACACCACCAGCGTATCAGGCACCGCAACTTCGCCCTTTATGACGACTCCTTCGCCGATGT
>JASHSE010000403.1 GCA_030036975.1 Xanthobacteraceae bacterium
GCGACACGCCGAACAGCACGCGGCTCAAGCCGTAGCTCGTCTCGATGTCCGATACGTCGAGCAGCGCGCCGGCGGCCGGCCCGTTTTTTTGCTCAGTCATGGCGCGCGTCATGCTCGCCCAGATAAGCTTCGCGCACCGCGGCATCGGCGCGCACCGAGGCCGGATCGCCGCCGGCGATGACGCGGCCATAGACCAGCACGGTGATGCGGTCGGCCAGCGCGAACACCGTCGCCATGTCGTGCTCGATCAGGAGCATGGTGATGGCGCCTTTGAACCGGCGCAACAGGGCGACCATGCGGGCGGATTCGTCGGCGCCGAGGCCGGCCATCGGCTCGTCGAGCAAGAGCAGGCGCGGCTTGGTGGCCAGCGCCACGGCGATTTCGAGCTGGCGCTGCTCGCCGTGGCTGAGCTTGTCGACGCGCGCCTCGGCGCGCGCCGCAAGCCCGACGTCCTCGAGTGCTTGCAGCGCCGGCTCGCGCAGCGCCGCCTCGGCGCGCGCGCTCGTCCAGAATCGGAACGAGTGGCCGGCATGGGCCTGCACGGCGAGCGCGACGTTGTCGAGCGCGGTGAACTCGGCAAACAGCGAGGTGGTCTGAAACGATCGCGCGACGCCGAGCTGGCTGCGGTTGTGCACGGCAAGGGCGGTGATGTCGCGGCCGTCGAAGCGGATGCTGCCACCCTGCGGCGCAATCTCGCCGGCGAGAAGGCCGACCAGCGTGGTCTTGCCGGCGCCGTTCGGGCCGATGACGGCGTGGCATTCGCCGGCCGTGATGTCGAGCGCGATGGCGTCCGCTGCGACCACGCCGCCGAAGCGTTTGGTCAGGCCGGCGACCTGCAGCAGCGGCTCAGTCACGGCGCCGCGCTCCGAACAGGCCCTCGATGCCGCCGTGCATGAAAATTGCGACCAACAACAGCGCCGGGCCGATGAACAGGCCGGGATATTCGGTGACGCGCGACAGCGCTTCCTCGAGCAACAGATATGTCACGGTGCCGAGCACCGGGCCGAACAGCGAGCCGAGGCCGCCGAGGATCACCATGACCATCAGATCGCCCGACCGCGTCCAATACATCATCGCCGGGCTGATGAAGTTGGTGTGATTGGCCAAGAGCGCGCCGGCGAGCCCGCACAGAGCGCCGGCAATGACGAAACAGACGAGCTTGTAGCGAAACGGCGAGACGCCGATGGCGCGCATGCGCCGTTCATTCGACCGCGTGCCCTCAATCACCAGGCCGAAGCGCGAATTGACGAGACGCGATACCAGGAACAGGCTGGCCAACAGCAGCGCGAAGCACAGATAATAAAGCTGCGCGGCATTGTTGAGGTTGACGAGACCGGCGAAGCTGCTGCGGCTGCCGATGGTCATGCCGTCATCGCCGCCATAACGATCGAGGCCCTGCGCCACGTAATAGACCATTTGCGCAAACGCCAGCGTGATCATGATGAAATAGACGCCGCGCGTACGCAAGCTGAGCGCGCCGACCACGAGCGCAAACAACGCCGATACCGCGATCGCCACCGGCCATTGTACGAAGCCCGACCCGATGCCTTCCTTCCACAGAATGCCGACCGCGTAGCCGCCGATGCCGAGGTAGGCGGCGTGGCCGAAGCTCGCCATGCCGCCATAGCCCATGATCAGGTTCAGGCTGAGCGCGGCCATGGCCAGGATTTCGATGCGGCCGAACAAGGTCAGCGCGAACGGGTCGCCGGTGGCCGCGGCGTAGACCGGCACCAGGCCGAGAACGACCAGGACCGCGGCGGGCAATGCTGTGCGCGGCGCGAGCCAGCAAGCGGGGAGGGGAACGCCAAGAACTTTGCGGGCGGCTTTCATCGGCTCGCCGCCGGGAACAGACCTTCCGGCCGAACCACCAGAACCGCCGCCATCAGCATGTAGATCGACATCGACGAAATCGCCGGCGCCAGCGTCATCGCGGCGTTGACGCTGAGTACCGAATGCAGCACGTCGGGCAGGAAGGCGCGGCCGAGCGTGTCGATCAGGCCGACGATGACGGCAGCCACGAAGGCGCCGCGGATCGAGCCGATGCCGCCGATGATGATGACGACGAACGCGAGGATGAGGATATTCTCGCCCATGCCGATCTGCACGGTCAGGATCGGCGCCTGCATCAGGCCGGCAAAGCCGGCGAGCGTGGCGCCGAGCCCGAACACCAGCGTGTAAAGGAGTTTGATGTTGACGCCGAGCGCGCCGACCATCTCGCGGTTCGAGGCGCCGGCGCGGATCAGCATGCCGAGCCGGGTGCGCATCACCACGACGTAGAGCAGCGCGGCAACCGCGAGCGCGACCAGGATGATGACGAGACGATAGAGCGGATAATACAGGCCGGGAATGATCTGCACCGCGGTGAGCATCGCGCTCGGTAACGACAGCGTCATGCCGGCCGGACCCCAGACCAGCCGCACCAATTCATTGAAGAACAGCAGCAGGCCGAACGTGCCGAGCACGTGATCGAGATGGGGGCGGCCGTAGAGCGGCCGGATCGCGATCACTTCCAGCACCATGCCGCAGATCGCGGTGGCGACGAGTGCGAGCAGCGCGCCGAGCACGAAGCTGTCGGTGAAGGCGGCAAAAGTCGCGGCGAAATAGGCGCCGAGCATGTACAGCGAGCCGTGCGCCAGATTGACCAGATCCATGATGCCGAAGATCAGCGTCAATCCGGCGGCGAGCAGGAACAGCAGCATGCCGAGCTGCACGCCGTTGAGGCACTGCTCGATGAAGTAGAGCACCCGGTTACCTCACCCTGAGGCGCTCGGCGCCAACGGGTCCGGCCCGAAGTGGCCGGCCCGATGACAAGTTCCACGCCGAGCCTCGAAGGGTGAGGCATCCAAATCGGCTTTAGCCGATTTGGACACTAACCCTGCCGAAATCGGGCAAGGCCCGATTTCGGATGCGCCTCGGCCTACATCCTTCGAGGGCCGCTTCGCGGCCGCCTCAGGATGAGGATTTGAGGTCATAGATGCTGCTGCTCACTTCATCGGGCACTGGTCGTGGAACTTGTCCTGGTCGTCTTTGACGATGAGCGACACGGTGTGCAGCGAATAGCTGCCGTCGGGATTCTTGGCGGCGTCCTGCAGATAGAAGTTCTGGATCGGGATGTGGTTGTTGCCGAACTTGAAGTCGCCGCGCACCGACTTGAAGTCGGCGCGCTCGATCGCCTTGCGCAGCCCTTCCTTGTCGGCGATGTTGCCGTGCACCGCCCGGACTGCGGAATCGAGCAGCGGCACCGCGTCGTAAGTGTCGGCGCCGTAGAACGACGGCGACGCATGGTACTTCGCCCTGTAGTCGGCGACGAATTTCTTGTTGGTCGCATTGGGCAGGTCGTTGACCCAGTTTTGCGCTCCGGGAACGCCGACGGCGAGGTCTTTGAGCCGCGGCAGCGACAGATCGTCGATGGTGAAGGCGGTGTAT
>JASHSE010000404.1 GCA_030036975.1 Xanthobacteraceae bacterium
CCGGCCTCGGTACCTCGGTCGCGCCGAAGGTGCGCAGATGGTTGCTCACGAACTGGGTATCGAGCAGGCGGTACTGACCGGCCTTGAGCCGCGCCACCAGATGGACCAGCGCAACCTTCGACGCGTCGCGGGCGAGATGAAACATGCTTTCGCCGAAAAACGCCCGGCCAAGGCACACTCCATAAAGGCCGCCGACCAGCCGATCGCCATCGTAGGCTTCGACGCTGTGGCAGTCTCCGCGTTCGTAGAGCTTGCGGTAAAGTTGCTGAATGCGAGCGTTGATCCAGGTGCGCGCGCGTCCCGGCGCAGGCTCCGCGCAGGCGGCGATCACCGCGTCGAAGTCGCGGTCGATGAAGACCGTAAAGCAATCGGAGCGGACGGTGCGCGCCAAACGTCCCGGCACGTGAAAGCGGTCCAGCGGAATGATGCCGCGCCGTTCCGGTTCGATCCAGTAGAGCGCCGGATCGTCGGCGCCTTCCGCCATGGGAAAGATGCCGCAGGCATACGCCTTGAGCAGAACCTCCGGCGTAATGTCGATCAGGACGGAGTCGCGGCTGGCCATGCGTTCGTTTAACCGGCTAGGTTCTCACGGTTCAAGGGTCGGCGGTCCTGCTCACTGCGGCACTATTGGCTTGGCCCATAAGGCTTGGCAGGCCGCTTCGGTTCCGACCGCGGCACCTCGCCGCGTGGTATCGGCCGTGCGGCATCATATGTGACCGGCCGCATGTTTAATTAACCCTGCGCAAACTTTAATTAACCCTGCGCAAACTATGTCAGCCTAAAATTTTAGTTAGGTTGGACCGTCCAGCGCCCTGAGGCGTTCGGCCTTTCAAAGCGCAAAGAAACCGCGACACCGCGACAATGCAAACGGCTAGAGTTAACATACCAATTCGCATTCTGCTGGTCGAGGACGAGATCCTCATCGCCGAATGGGTCGCCGAGGCATTGTCGGAACAGGGCTTTGTCGTACACGCAGCGAGCAGCGCTGGGTCCGCCTTGCGGTATCTCGCTGCCGCGCCGGTCGACATATTGTTCACCGACATCAACCTCGGCGAGGGCATGGATGGCACCGCGCTCGCACGCTGCGCCCGAGCAATGCTGCCCGAGCTGCCTGTGATCTACGCCTCAGCCCGCGTGGCGGGGCTCGAGCCGCAACAGCGCGTGCCAGGCGCGATATTTGTGCGCAAGCCCTACGAACCGGAAACGGTCGGACGGCTCATTATCAGCCTGTGTGCAACCGCTAAGGCGATCCTCGTTGCAGAACCGGCGTAAGCGCAAAAATCTACGGCTCTAGACCGCCGCGCGCCAAGAATTCCTCGAGCCAGTGGATGTGGTAGTCGCCGTCGATGATGTCCTTTTCCTGTGCCAGGGCGCGGAACAGCGGCAGGTTGGTTTCGACGCCGTCGATCACGAACTCGTCGAGCGCACGCCGCAACCGCATCAGACATTCGCCGCGCGTCTTGCCGTGCACGATCAGCTTACCGATGAGCGAGTCGTAAAACGGCGGGATCGCATAGCCGTGATAGACGGCGGAATCGACGCGCACGCCTAAGCCGCCCGGCGGATGGTAATGAATGATCTTGCCCGGCGACGGCCGAAACGACACGGCGTTTTCGGCATTGATGCGGCACTCGATGGCATGACCGTGAAACTTGACGCCATCCTGGCCAAGCTGCAGGTCGTTGCCGGCGGCGACGCGGATCTGTTCCAGAATGAGGTCGATGTCGGTGATCATTTCCGTCACCGGGTGTTCGACCTGAATACGCGTGTTCATCTCGATGAAATGGAAGGCGCCGTCGTCGTAGAGAAATTCGACGGTACCGACGCCCAAATATTTGATTTCGCGCATCGCTCGCGCGACGGTTTCGCCGATGGCGTCGCGCGCCGTCGTGTTGAGCGCGGGGCAGCGGCCTTCTTCCCACACTTTCTGATGCCGGCGCTGCAGCGAGCAGTCGCGCTCGCCGAGATGGATGGCGCGGCCTTTGCCGTCGCCGAGCACCTGGATTTCGATGTGACGCGGCCGCTCGAGATATTTTTCAAGGTAGAGCGTGTCGTCGCCGAAGGCGGCTTTCGATTCGGCGCGCGCCATGGCCAGCGCGGACGGCAGATCCGCCTCGCTGCGGATGACCTTCATGCCGCGTCCGCCGCCGCCCGCCGCCGCCTTGACCATGATCGGAAAGCCGGTCTCGCCGGCCAGGCGGCGCGCTTCCTCGTCGCTGCCGATGCCGCCCTCCGAGCCGGGGACGGTCGGAATGCCGAGCTGTTCAGCGGCGCGCTTGGCCGCGATCTTGTCGCCCATCAGGCGGATGTGTTCGGGGCGCGGACCGATGAAGTGCACGTTGTGCTCGGCAAGGATTTCGGCAAACCGCGCATTTTCCGACAGGAAGCCGTAGCCGGGATGCACGGCGTCCGCACCGGTGATCTCGCAGGCGGCAAGGAGCGCGGGGATGTTCAGATAACTGTCCTTGGCCGGCGGCGGACCGATGCACACGCTCTCATCGGCCAAGCGTACGTGCATGGCGTCTTCGTCGGCGGTCGAGTGCACCGCGACCGTAGCAATGCCGAGTTCCTTGCAGGCCCGCAGCACGCGTAGCGCGATCTCGCCGCGATTGGCGATGAGAATCTTATCGAACATCGGCAGTGCATTGCTGTGCGCGGCGAATGGCGAATGGTGAATGGCGAATGGAAAGGCGGCGGACCATCAGCTCTACTCGCTATTCGCTACTCGCTACTCGCCATTCGCCTGTTACTCGATGATCATCAGCGGCTGACCATATTCCACGGGCTGGCCGTCTTCGATCAAGATCTGGATCACCGCGCCGGCGCGTGGTGCCGGGATCTGGTTCATCGTCTTCATGGCTTCGATGATGAGCAGCGTATCGCCGGTCTTCACCGCACTGCCGATTTCGACGAAGGGCCGCGCGCCCGGGGCTGGACCGCGGTAGGCGGTGCCGACCATGGGCGATACGACCAGGCCGGGATGCTGGGCCGGGTCGATCACTGCCGTCCCCGGTGCGACATTCGGGCTCGGCACGGTCGGCTCCGCAGGCCGCGCGCGCGCAACGGCTGCCGGCGCATGACGGGCGACTCGCACCGACACGCCGCCCTGTTCGATCGCAATCTCCGTAAGGCCCGTTTCGTCGAGCAGCTTCGCCAGTTCCCGGATCACATCGTGATCGATGGCGGGCAGTTGCGGCGGGCTTTCCGGCTTTCGCGCCACGATCAACCCTTGCGACCTTCGGCGCCGATCAGGTCAGCAAGGCCGGTCATGGCAAGAGCGTAGCCTTCGATCCCGAAACCGCAGATCACAGCGCGCGCCACACGCGACACGTACGAGTGCCGGCGGAAAGATTCGCGGGCGTGGATGTTGGTGATGTGGACCTCGATGACAGGCGCCTCCATGGTGTGCAAAGCGTCGAGGATGGCGACCGACGTGGTCGTGTAGCCGGCCGGATTGATGATGAGGCCGGCGGCCTTTTCGGCGCGGGCTTCTTGAATCCAATCGACGATCTCGCCCTCGTGGTTGGATTGGCGAAATTCGACCGCAAGCCCGAAGCGCTGCGCCGCGGCGCGGCAGAGTTTTTCCACCTCGGCGAGCGTGGCGCGGCCGTACAGATCGGGCTCACGCGCGCCGAGCAGATTGAGGTTCGGGCCGTTGAGAACATAAACGGTTTTCGGCATCTCGCGCACCGCGCCGGGCGAAATCGGCGCCGGCGCCCGCCCGCCGCACCGCATCCCCTATGGCGGTTCGTTTATAGGGAACGCGATGGCAAAGGGGAAGCCGGCAGGCATGGCTTTGCGGCGACGGAAATGCGTTGCCGTGGTCGCCGTAAGCCTTAGGACCGGAAAGTCGAGCCGGCGGAGGCGGCTTGCTATTTCTGCAATGCGTCGATCTTCTTTTTCAGCTCGTCGAAGCCGACTGCGCCGACCACGAGCTCGTCGCCGACCACGTAACTGGGCGTGCCGTTCACGCCCAACGCATCGGCAAGCTTCATGTCCTCGGCAATCGTGGTGTTGACTTCCGGGCTCGCCATGTCGCGCTGAATGCGGGCCATGTCGAAGCCGACTTCCTTGGCGACGGCGAGAGCACGCGCCTTGTCGGCTACGCCGCGGCCGCCGAGGAGCTTCTGGTGAAATAGGATGTACTTGGCGCCGGTCGGATCCTGCATGCGCGCGGCGACGGCGACGTGCGCGGCTTCCACCGAACCCTCGCCGAGAACCGGAAATTCCTTCAGCACAAACTTCAGGTCATGATCGGTGTCCAGGAGCTTGAGCATGTCAGGCAGCGCATGCTTGCAGAACGCGCAGTTGTAATCGAAGAATTCCACTACCTCGACCTTGCCGTGTGGATTGCCGAGCACGACCTGATGCGGCGAGTTGAATAGCGTGGCGTTGTTGGCCGTGATCGTGGCGCGCACCTGCTGCGCTTCAGTATCTTTCTGCTGCTTGTCGAGCGCCGCCATTGCGTCCTGGAGCACCTCGGGATGGGCAACGAGGTATTGCTTGACGATGCTCTCGATCTGCTTCTGCTGCTCAGGCGAAAACGTCTGCGCCGGCGCCGCTACCGACGATGCGGCCAGCAACGCCGCCGCCAGCGGAATGACAAAGCGTGAAATCAGGCTCATGTGGATCACCCTTTTTGGCATTATTGACCGATTAGCAGCGGATTCGTCTTCACGTTTTTGTTAAATGCAACGATGTCGTCGGCCTTGACCCAGCCGGGTGAGCCGATCGGAAAGCGCTGCTTGGCCCGCTCTGCGAGCTCGCGCGCCGTCTTGTTGTCGCCGCGGGCGAAGGCCGCCTGGGCCGAGGCAAGATCGGCATTGGCGAAGTCGTTCTTGCGGCCATAGGCCATTGCCAGCTGGGTGTAGGCGTCGGCGGCTTCCGGCTCCTTGATCAGCGCGGCGTGCAACAGTGGAATGGCTTCGGCCGCCATCTTGGCGTTATTTGTGGCGATCAGCGCCTGGCCCAGCGTGATTTGAATGAGCGCCGGATCGGGCGCCAGTTGCACGGCGCGCCGCAGCGGTGGGATCGCTTCCGCCGGATGGCCGGCCTCGAGCAGCGCCTGCCCCTTCAGCTCGTAGAAGTACGGATAGCTCGGCATGGCCCGGATCAAATCGTCGATGCGCCCGATGGCGTCACGAAGGTCGCCATAACGGTAGGTGGAAATGGCGCGGGCGTAGCGCGCGGGAAGGCTGGTGTCGGATTGCGGATAGCGCCGCAATACTTCGCTCGGCCGGTCCATGTAGCCGTAAAGCTTGGCGCGCATCATGTCGTGGCGAAACTGCAGCTCCGGCGGGTCCTTTTTGTCCCAGTATTTCGTATGAACGAGATTCTCCAAGGCGGCCATGCGCTCCTGGGGCATCGGATGGTTCTGCGCGTATGGATCAATGTACTTCGATTCGAACATCGTCTCGTCGGCAAAGCGCTTGAAAACGTCGTACATGCCCTTGGCCGACTGGCCGGTCATGGTCAGGAATTTCACCCCGGCGCGGTCGGCGTAGTCTTCCTGGGCACGCTGGTAAGCCAGCAGCGAATGCATCGCGTAGGATTGCGGCGCACTGAATATCGCCATGCCGGCATTGCCCATGTCGACATTGCCGGCGCGCGCACCCGCGGCGACGGCGCCGGCGCCGAGCAGCATGGCGACGATCGCCATGGTCTGCGCATTGGCGAGCTCCTGGCGCATCTTCGACAGATGGCCCCCGACGATGTGTCCGGTTTCATGGGCGAACACGCCGATCAGCTCGTTGGGCGTCTTTGTCTCCATCAGCGCCCCGGCGTTGACGAAGATGTGGTGTGCATCCATCACGAAGGCGTTGAAGCTGCGGTCGTTGATGATCACCACGTGAATGTTCTGATCGCTCAAGCCGGCAGCGTGCAGGATCGGCTTTGAATAGTCGCGCAGCAGCTGCTCGATTTCGGCGTCGCGGATGAGCGGGATACCGGCATTGGCGCCGGTCTGCGCCCGCGCCGGAAGGCTTGCCGACGCGACGGCCAGGGCCGTCGCCAGCGCCACCGCCCGGCAGACTGGCCTCGTTTGACGCGCCTTGCTAGGAGTTCGGCAGACGATCATTTGCGGCAAGGTGCGGTCCCCCGGCTCGGATCGAGGCTATGGGTGGGGCCGGTCGCGGTCAAGACGAGGTCGTGCGTTTGCACTACTTGAAGGCGGCGGCACCAAACCCGGGGAATACGGCAGCACGGGGGCGAAGTTCGATCAGCGTGGCTGATGGCAGATGGCTGAACTGATGCTCGACCAGGCAAAGACGCTCCTGCAACCGTCGGTGCGCAGCGCCGTGCCGCCGTTCATGGTGATGGATGTCATGGCCGCCGCCGCCCGCCTCGAGGCGAAGGGCCGCCGCATCATCCACATGGAGGTGGGTCAGCCGGCGGCGGGCGCGCCGGCGCCGGCCATTGCCGCGGCGCGCGCAGCGCTGTCGAGCGGTCCGCTGGGTTATACGGCGGCGCTCGGCACTCCATCGCTGCGCCAGCGCATCGCGCGCGCCTATCGCGAATGGCATGGCCTCGACATCGATCCGCAACGCATCGTCGTCACGACCGGTTCGTCGGCCGGCTTTATCTTGGCGTTTCTCGGTCTGTTCGAGGCCGGCGATCGCGTCGCGGTGGCACTGCCGGGCTATCCGCCCTACCGCCACATCCTGGCGGCGCTCGGCTGCGAGCCCGTTGGCATAGAAACGGACGCGGCGACGCGATGGTCGATCGGCAGCGACGCGCTGATTGCCACGCACCGCGCCAAGCGGCTCAAGGGCGTCATCGTCGGCTCGCCGGCCAATCCGACCGGCACCATGCTGAGCGCGGCGGCGCTCGCCAATCTGATCCGGTGCGCCGAAGACGCCGGCATCACGGTCATTTCCGACGAGATTTATCACGGTCTAGACTATGCGTTTACCGCGGAGTGCGCCGCGCGGCTGTCGTCCGACTGCGTCGTGATCAATTCGTTCTCCAAATATTTCTGCATGACCGGTTGGCGAGTAGGCTGGATGGTGCTGCCGCCCATGTTGGTGCGCAGCATCGAACGGCTGCAGCAGAATCTCGCGATCTCGGTGCCGACGCTGTCGCAAATCGCGGCCGAAGCGGCGTTCGACGGCCGCACCGAGCTGGAGCAAATCCGCAGCGGCTATGAAGAGAACCGGCGCATCCTGCTCGAAGGCCTGCCGCGGGCTGGATTGAGTTCGTTTCTTCCCGCCGACGGCGCATTCTACCTTTATGCCGACGCGTCGCGGTTTTCGTCCGATAGCCTGGCGTTTGCCAAAAGCATGCTCGAGCAGGCCGGCGTCGCCGTTACTCCGGGCATCGATTTCGATCCGCTGCGCGGCAAAAGCTTCGTGCGGTTGTGTTACGCCGGTGCGCGGCAGGAGATGCACGAGGCGGTCGAGCGGATCGGCGCTTGGCTGAAGGGGTGATCGGCGGCGAGCCGCTGATCGATCTCCTTCTCGCCGAGACCCACACCTGCTATCTCGGCGACTGCGAGCACCGGCACGATTGGGGTTTTGGCTGCGGCGAGTGCCCGGCCTGCCGGCTGCGCGCGGAGGGTTTTGCGAAATGGCAGGCCGCATCGTGAATTCGGCGGCGGCGCAGCGCCAGCGCGCCCGCGAGGGCGTCGTTTTTCTGGCGCTGTTTGCGCTGACCATCCCGGCGGCCAATTGGCTGATCGGCCACGCCGGCACCGCGTGCGTGGCGCCGCATGGGCCCTGCGTCATTCCCGTGGCGCCGGGCGTGCTGGCGCCCTCCGGGGTAACGATGGTCGGTGTTGCGCTCGTCCTGCGCGACCTAGTGCAGCGGCGGCTCGGGACCGGACTTTCGGCCTTGGCCATCCTGTGCGGCGCCGCCATCTCGGCCCTGGTGGCGCCGCCCGCGCTCGTTGTCGCGTCCGCGGTCGCTTTCCTGCTCTCTGAATTCGCCGATCTCGCGGTCTATACGCCGCTCGCCCGGCGTCGGCTGGTTGCCGCCGTGATTGCTTCGAGCTGCGCCGGGCTCGTCGTCGACTCGATCATATTCCTCAGCCTGGCCTTCGGCTCGCTCGAGTTCTTGCCTGGACAAGTTGTCGGCAAGGCCTGGATGGTGCTGCTGTCGATCCCGTTCGTCACCTGGCTGCGGCGGCGCGATGAGCGGCTCGGCATCGGGCCGGCCTAATGAAGACGGTCCTTGATTGAGGCATGCGCCATGAGCAACGCCGTATTCGACGTCTTGAAGAAGGTGACGACCGCGACCATCACCACCATGCTCCTGAAAAAGGGCATCCGGCGCTGCTGGATGAATGGGCCAAAGCCGCTGGTGCCCGGCGGCGGGCGTATTGTCGGGCCGGCCTTCACCTTGCGCTTCGTTCCGGTGCGTGAAGATCTGGCGACGCCGGAGAGCTGGTCGCATCCGATCTCGACTCGCGCCGCGATCGAGGACATGCCGGAAGGCGTGATTGCGGTCGCGGACGCCATGGGCGTGCCGAGCGCCGGCATTTTCGGCGACATTCTTTGCGCCCGCATGACAAAGCGCAACGTCGCGGCGCTGGTGACCGATGGCGTGCTGCGCGACCGCGCCGGCGTGCTGGCGAGCGCGCTGCCGGTGTGGTGTGCCGGGGTGGCGGCGCCGGCCTCCGTCAACGGACTGACCTTCGTCGGCTGGCAGCAGCCGATCGGCTGCGGCGGCTGCGCCGTCTTTCCCGGCGATCTGATCGTGGTCGATGACGACGGTGCCGTCGTCATTCCGCAAAATCTGGTGGACTTCGTGGCCCACGAGGGTGCCGAGCACGAGCTTTACGAGAGCTGGGTGTTCAGCGAAGTCGAAAACGGGGTCAGGCTGCCCGGTCTTTATCCGCCGAACGAGGACGCCAAGGCGCGCTACGCGGCGTGGCGCAAGGCCCGGTCGTAAAGGCCGGCTCGCGGTTGAGCGCGGATGTTCTTCACGCTGTCAAAATCTTTCGGTTTGTTGGCGCTGCCTTCGAACCTGTTGATCGAGATCGGCATCGCCGGCCTCATTCTGTTGTGCACACGGTTCACGCGATTGGGCAGCTGGCTGGTTGTAACCAGCCTCGTACTCATCGCCATCGTCGGATTGTCGCCGCTCGGCAACGTTCTGATGATTCCGCTGGAGCAACGGTTCCCGCCCTGGGACCCGTCGCACGGCCCGCCCGACGGGATCGTCGTTCTCGGCGGCGCGATCTCGCCGGAAATTTCGGCATTTCGCGACGTGGTGGCGCTCAACGAGGCCGCCGAGCGCATCACGGTCGCGGCCGAGTTGGCGCGCCGTTATCCGAGCGCGCGCATCGTCTACTCTGGCGGCAGCAATGCCCTGTTGTCCGACCACGCGCTTGAGGCGCCGTTCGCGGTGCGCGAGCTCGAAGCGCTCGGTGTCGCGCACGATCGGATCACCGCCGAGGAGCAATCGCGCAACACCATCGAGAATGCCGTTTACTCCCGTCTGGTGGCGCAGCCGAAGCCGGGCGAGCGTTGGCTGTTGATCACCTCGGCTTTTCACATGCCGCGCGCCATTGCGGCGTTTCGCGCCGCCGGCTTTGCCGTGGAAGCCTATCCGGTCGATTGGCGCACGCGCGGCCCGCGCGACGCGGCGCGCTTCTTCGATTCGCTGAGCGAGGGCTTGGCACGGACCGATATCGCAGCGCACGAGTGGGCGGGCCTTCTGATTTATCGGCTCACCGGCAAGACCAAGGAATTGTTTCCAGCGCCGTGATGCGCAGGCTCGGCGCTGGCAATTGCAACGTAACGCGGAGGTGAAAGGCAATGTCGCTCCGGCTGATCATCGGCAACAAGAATTATTCGTCCTGGTCGCTGCGGCCGTGGCTCGCCATGCAGGTCGCCGGCATCGCTTTTGAGGAAACGGTCATCCCGCTCGATGCGCCGGACTTCAAGGCGCAGGTCACGGCGCTCAGCGGCGCCGGCAAGGTGCCGGTATTGCTCGACGGCGACGTGCGCGTCTGGGAATCCTTGGCGATCTTGGAATATTTGGCCGAGAAATTTCCCGGAGCTGGACTCTGGCCGACGCCGGAACGGGCGCGCGCGCATGCTCGTGCTGTCGCAGCAGAGATGCATTCGGGCTTCCTGCCGCTGCGCCGGCAGCTGCCGATGAACATCCGCCGGCCGGTCGTGCCGCGTCCGCTCGATGATGAAGCGAGAGCCGACGCGGCGCGCATCGAGGCGATCTGGAACCAATGTCGCGCGCAATTCGGCGCCGGCGGACCATTCCTGTACGGGCGGTTCGGCGCCGCTGATGCCATGTACGCGCCCGTGGTGTGGCGTTTTCACACTTACGCGGTCGAGCTAAGCGCGACGGCGCGTGCCTACATGGACGCGGTGTTGGCATTACCGGCGTCGCGCGAATGGCGCGAAGCCGCACGACGCGAGCCATGGGTGCTGCCGCACGACGAAGTCGATTGGCCGGACGTTTTGCGCGACTAGGTGCGCTTTAGGCAAAGCGCCGCTCGAGCTCGATCAGCAGCGGACGTTGATAGGTGAGAATTTTTTTCATCGCCGCCGGCATGCTGAAATAGGCTATCCGATCGATCTCAGGAAACGCGCGCCGGCGACCTGATTTCGGCGGCCATTCGATCTCGAAGGTATTGCTGGCAAACTGCGTCAGATCCAAATCGGCCTCGATGGCCCAGGCGTGGACGATTTTGCCGCTCTTCTG
>JASHSE010000405.1 GCA_030036975.1 Xanthobacteraceae bacterium
CCCCTAGAACGGCAACCGATGACTCTTTGCCAATAGTGCGGGTCAGTTTCCGAACGGGGTAAGGCGACGCGTGGAAACCGGGGTGCCTCTCAAAATCGGAATACTCGCGGGACTCGATGTTGCCACAACATAGGACAACGTAATCAGCTTTGATCGTGAGTGAAGTATTCGTGATAACGGTCAAGCTGCCGTCTACATTGTGTTCAAGATCGGTAACCTCAGCACGGACATGGATGACATGGACGCCGCACTGTGCCAGCTCTCCGGTTAGATCGCTCGCGACGTATTCCATATACAGGCCGAACAGCGGCCGCGGCACAAAGCTTTCAGGCTCCACAGTCAAGTCCGGAAAATCATTTTCCCACGCGGCCCGGTTGGCCGATAACCATTGAAAAAAATGTCCGGGCCGGTCAGCAAACGGCGTAATGAAGCCGGCACGCGTGTTGAGCAGATTGCTAATGGCATCTGCATCATACGCAAGTCCGCGACCGCGGAGCCGTCGTTTTTCCACGATGTATATCGTCAGTTTCGAAGCACGATCCATTTGCAACGTGCGCGCCAAACTGCCGAGCAATGAAATGGAGGTCGCGCCGCAGCCAACAATCACAAT
Source organism: Xanthobacteraceae bacterium (assembly GCA_030036975.1). Classification (GTDB taxonomy): domain Bacteria; phylum Pseudomonadota; class Alphaproteobacteria; order Rhizobiales; family Xanthobacteraceae; genus BOG-931. Next base: position 611 of record JASHSE010000405.1, read on the forward strand.
GACGGCGTCTTTCATGATCTTCCTCTCCGTGTTGGCGTAAGCAGTCAAGCGGCACGATTCCACGGAGCTGAAAGCATTTCCAATGAATAGATTTTAACCGTATCGTAAACGGCGCTTATGATATAAGAAGTTGGCAAATAACGGATAAAACGCCCTATGCCATTTCTTCTGAGAACAATCTACTGTCCATCAGGGGGATGTCCGAGCCGACGATAATGTGAACGCCAATTTGTTGAAGGACGTCGCGATCGATGTCTATGCCAGGTGCCACTTCGATCAAATGCAGACAGTTTTCCGAGAGTTCGATGACGGCTCGCTCGGTTACGAACAAGACAGATTTTTTGTTCTGACAGGCGATTGTCCCATTGAATGAGATTTCGTCAACCCGCTCGACGAACTTACGGATCGCGCCTTCATGGCGGATCAGAAGCCGCCCGCCCGCCGTTGCGATATGGAGTCCTTGCGCCGTAAACGTCCCGCAAAATACTATGCGCTTGGCCGAGCGGGAGATATTGGCAAATCCGCCAATGCCCGGAATGCGCCCCGCAAAATTACTGACGTTTACATTTCCGTTGCTATCGGCTTGCGCAAATCCAAGAAAGGCCAAGTCGATCCCGCCGCCGTCATATAAGTCGAACATTGAAGATTGCTCGATGACGGCCTCCGGATGGGCCGACGCCCCGAACGACAGCCCGCTCGCCGGTATGCCGCCGAATTGTCCCGACTCGACCGTGAGGGTGTAGCCGGAAAGTCCCATCTGCTGTGCCAGCAGTCCGATATCCGCGGGAGTACCTATGCCCAAGTTGACGAGGGCCCCTGGCGACTTTGTCAACTCCGCAAGCGCCCGCCGCGCAATGATGCGGCGAACGAGCGGAAGAGAACGGTGATCCGGCGTGGCAGGTCCGGCTGTCACGTACGCAGGATTGAATTCCTCCGCATAAGTCTGAGGGTGTTGTGAACGGTCCGCGACCACAACGAAATCCACTAGATGGCCGGGCACCTTGACCGCCTGCGGCTGCAGCGTACCGGCGGGAACGAGTTCGAGGACCTGCGCGATGACTATGCCGCCCGAATTGTGGGCTGTCTGAGCCTGCGCCAATGCGTCCTGATACGAGATTTCCTGCTCCATACTGATGTTACCCCTTTCATCGCTGCGTGTGCCGCGGATGATGGCGCAATGCACTGGGATAGATGGATAAAATAGGAAGTCCTCCTGGTTGACGGTGAGTTTCTGGATAAGACCCCGCTTGGAGCGTCGATTGAGGCGCCCTTCGTCCTGATCCGGATCGATAAAGGTCCCAAGGCCGACGCGAGATAGCACGCCGGGCAGGCCGGCCGCCGTCGCCCTGAACAGTTGACTGATAACGCCTTGCGGCCAGCAATAGGCGTCGATGAGTTCGTTTCTTGCGAGCGCCGCCAAGCCTGGAGCGAAGCCCCAGAAGCCGCCAATTGCGCACGATACGAGTTCACGCTGCGCGAGATGGTCGATACCGCGCCCGGCGCGATCACCCGATCCGGCGGCAAATAGCAGAGTGATATTGCGCGGTCGGCCGTTTTGCTTGAAGCGGCGACCGATGCTTCGGGTAATGGCTTCAGGATGTCCGCAGCAGCCGAACCCGCCGGGTATTACGGTCCAATTGTCCTGGATGAGCTCTGCCGCGTGATCCGCAGAAATGACCTGCATATCACCTCCGCAAGGGTTGCAGGGCTGCTGCCTAGCATGCGCAATATGGACCGCACTTGTCGGCCATTTGCTCGATGTTCTGGCTCGCCGGCGGTGTCGCCTGGGCATCGGCCAACCGCACCGGCTGTTCCCAGACCACCAGAAGGGTGCAACCCTTTTCCGTCGACAGGGCATGGCTGGAATTCGGCGGGCAGACTTCGAGCGTGCCACTGCAATGATGTCCGGTATCGTTGATCAGTTCGCCATCGAGCACGAAGATCAGTTCGTATCCGGGATGAATGTGACGCTTCACCTGGGCCCCAGGTTTGTACCGCACAATAGCGGCGGCCGGTCCGTTCGCCCCCGTGTCGGCGGTGTCGTATAGCCGGTAAATTTCGACTCCCTCCCGGCCTGGCTGATGGAACGTTTGGAAGGGTAGGGCCGCTAGGATGGCTGGGTTGGTGACTTCGGTGATCAGTTGTGCGCTGCGCATGGTTTGATCTCCTTCCGATGCAAAGGGTAAATGCCGGTCCGAACGGATCGGGTTGTTGTTAGCGGATGTTGTTCGAGACGTAGACGCCTGCCGCCGCCAGCGCGAAACCCGCGATGTGGGTTGCCGTTGGTATTTCGCCAAGCGTCGCTGATGCCATGATCTGAGTCACCGGTGGAATTAGATAAAAAAGGCTTGCCACTTTCGTCGCTTGGCCGCGCCGGATCATGAGATAGAGCAGCATCAATGCGCCAATCGAATTCATCAGAGCAAGCCAAACGACGGAGCCGACGAAAGCGGCGGTCCAGTGGATCGACATCGTCTCGGTGAAATAAGCCGCGAAAAACATCGCTAGCGTTCCCACCAGCATCTGCACACAGCCGGTTATTCTCAGATCGAATCCTGAACAGAATTTCTTCTGGTACAGCGTGCCTGCGGTTATACCGAGCAGGGCAACCGCGGTGTAACCGTAGCCGGTTAAAGCGGCTAATCCGCTGCCGAGGCGGTCAGAAACGACTAGGCTGATGCCTAGCAGACCCAGCGCGAGGCCGCACCACTGCTTCCAGGTTACCCGTTCGCCGAGGACGTGACCGGCCAGCAGAGCCACGAGAATCGGCATCATGCCCACGATCAGCGCTGATTGACCTGCTGGAACGCCATGTCGCATTCCCGAATAAAGTCCGCCAAACTGCAGTGCCTGCATGAATAGGCCCACGACTGCCATGTGGCCGAGCACGCTCCAAGTCTTGGGAGCGGGTGCATCCGTTGCCAGCGCAAAGAACAGAATAACAACCCCCGCCAACAGGAAACGCAAGAAAGTCATAGTGAAGGGTTCAGCGTAATGTAGACCAATCGCACCGCCAATATATCCAGAACTCCAGAGCACAATGAAAGATAATGGTAGCGTGAGGCGTTCGGTTTTGCTTTCTGAAGGTGACATTGTGATTGAGGAGGACATTTTTGACTCCGCTCCAAATTTTGCTGTGTGTTAGTGTGTCATTGCGGTCGAGAATAAAAAGCAAATAATACTTACGTCACACTTGCATATTTTTTATGGACAGGCGCGAGGAGCGGGACGTTCGCGGCGACGTGCTCGCAACATTGGAAGTGCGACTTACATCTAGAAGCCGTACTTTCCTTTTTATTCTTGTGTCGGTAATCTCCCCGCGATATGATAGTACTCGGTAATACCCCCCGCGATATGGTCGTACAAAGTTGGGGACTAGAACTCATGCGACGAATAAATTTTGATACGCAGGTTCTTCGAAGCTTCGCGACGATCGTCGATGCGGGAAGCTTCGTCGCCGCGTCGGAAAGGCTGAACATCACTCAGCCCGCCATCAGTCAGCAGATCCGTAAGCTGGAAGACGTTCTGGGACAGCAATTGTTTAGACGCGGTGCCCGCAAATTGGCACTGACCTCGGCAGGAGAGATGCTGATCTGCTATGCGCGCGAGATAATTGAAATCAACGATGAAATTGCCGAGCGCGTCGGCGTTAATGCCAAGAAGGAAATAATCAACATCGGTATGCCGGAACATTTTTCGGAGTCCGTGCTGCCCGCGCTTATTGCACAGGTGCACCAGCGAATGCCCGGCATTCAGCTCGTCGTTAAAGTGGCGCGCAGCGGTGTGCTTGCGGAGGCGTTGACAGAGGGCAGAATGCAGATCGCAATGCTGCTGGGCGAAGAGGGTGGCTGGACTGAGTCGCCCTTGCAGAAGGTGTCGATGCGTTGGCTCGCCGGCGGACAGTTCGATCTTAGAAGGGCCAAAAACAAGCTACCGCTTGTTCTGTTTCGATCTCCCTGCGACTTCCGTCGAATCGCAATCCAGAAGCTGGAAGAGATACATTTACCCTGGCACTGTGTCCTTGAAAGCGAGGGGCTGATCGCGCTGCGGGCAGCGGTGAAGGCAAGCATCGGCATTACGGCATTGCCGGTAGTACGGGATGATCCTGACCTGTCGGTACTAGATGAAGACGGAATTTTACCAAAGTTGCCGACCGTCGCCGTCCGGATAAAGCAACATGAAAGTTGGCGATCACCGGTTTCCCGAGAACTCAAGGAGCTCATACAGGAGGTTTGGTCTTCATTCGGCGCGAATTAAACTGGGCCGATCACGCGGCCCGCGCTGTGCTATCAGAATGCCTAGCCCCCTCAGCGCAACCGGGCGAGCGCCGCCTGTGCCACCGCCTCGGGTGTAATGCCGAATTTCTGATAAAGGTCCTTATACGGCGCGCTGGCGCCGAAGCCGGTCATGCCGACGAAAACGCCGTCCGAACCAATGACGCCATCCCAGCCTTGGCGGATGCCGGCCTCGACCGCGACGTTAATCCTGGCCTGGCCGATGATCGCGGCGCGTTTATCCTGCGGCGCTGCGGCCAGCAGCTCGAAGCACGGCACTGAAACGACGCGCGCCGAGATCTTGCGCTCGGCGAGCAGTTTTTTCGCCGCGACCGCGATGGCTACTTCCGAGCCGGTGGCGAACAACGAAACCACCGCGGCATCGTTCTCAGCGGCGATCAACTCGTAAGCACCGAGCGTACAGCGGTTGTGCTCATCAAAACCTTGGCGTAGCTGCGGCGTGTTCTGCCGCGTTAGCGCCAGCACGCTCGGGTTTTTGCCGCTTTGCAGCGCGAGCTGCCAGCATTCGGCGGTCTCGACCGCGTCGCACGGCCGGAACACTTTGAGATTGGGAATGGCGCGCAAAGCGGCGAGATGCTCGACCGGCTGGTGCGTCGGGCCATCCTCGCCGAGCCCGATCGAATCGTGGGTCATCACATGGATGACCTGCACGCCCATCAGCGCGGCGAGGCGAAGCGCTGGCCGGCAATAATCCGAGAACACCAAAAACGTGCCCGAATACGGAATGACGCCGCCATGCAGCGCCATGCCGTTCATGGCGGCGGCCATGGCATGCTCGCGCACGCCGTAATGAATGAAGCGGCCCGCATACTCGGCAGCGCTCAGCGCCTGCATGGCTTTGGTGCGGGTATTGTTGGAGCCGGTGAGATCGGCCGAGCCGCCGACCATTTCGGGCAGCGCGGCGGTAAGCGCTTCGAGCGCGAATTCCGATGCCGCGCGGGTCGCCATCTCCTTGGGCGCCTGGGCCAGCTTCTGCTTCACGTCGTGGACCGCCGCCGCGAGTTCTTTCTCCGGCAGCTCGCCGCGCACAATGCGGCGCTCGAATTCGGCGCGCTTTTCCGTCGGCAGCGCGGCAAGCCGCGCCTGCCAGGCCAAGCGCGCCGGCCGGCCGCGTTCGCCGGCAGCGCGCCATTGCGCGCGGATCGCCGGCGGAAGCTCGAAGGCCGGCGCGCTCCAGCCGAGTTTTTGCCGCGCCGCCGCAACTTCTTCGGCGCCGAGCGCCGCGCCGTGCGCCTTTTCGGTGCCGCCCTTGTTGGGCGCGCCGAACCCGATGGTGGTGCGGCAGGCGATGAGCGAGGGCTGTTGCGATTTTTTCGCCGCCTCGATTGCCGCGGCGATTTCCGCCGGATCGTGGCCGTCGATGCGGCTCGCCGCCCAGCCGGCGGATTCGAAGCGCTTGACCTGATCGACGGAATCGGCGAGCGCCAGCGGGCCGTCGATCGAGATGCCGTTGTCGTCGAACAGCACGATGAGCTTTTTCAGCTTCAAGTGTCCGGCGAGCGCGAGCGCCTCCTGGCTGATGCCTTCCATCAGATCGCCGTCGGAGGCGAGCACATAGGTGAAGTGATCGACCACCGCGCTGCTAAATTCGGCGGCGAGATGGCGCTCGGCGATCGCCATGCCGACCGCATTGGCGAGCCCCTGGCCGAGCGGACCCGTGGTGGTCTCCACGCCCGGCGTGTGGCCGTATTCAGGATGGCCGGGGGTGAGCGAGCCGAGTTGACGAAAGCGCTTGATCTCCTCGATCGTCATCTTCTCGTAGCCGACGAGATGCAGCACGGCGTAGAGCAGCATCGAGCCGTGGCCGGCGGAGAGCACGAAGCGGTCGCGGTCCGGCCACGCCAGGTCGGTGGGATCGAATTTCAGGAAGCGCGTGAACAGCACGGTGGCGATGTCGGCCGCACCCATCGGCAGGCCGGGATGGCCGGATTTGGCCTGCTCGACCGCGTCCATCGCCAGCGCGCGGATGGCATTGGCCATGCGGTCGTGCTCTTCGGCGCGCATGCCGGCATTGATCGCGGCGGCGGCAGGAGCGACGCGAGACGCCTCGGCGAGAGTTGGGGCGCTCGCCGCGACAATGCGGTCCGGCTTGATCATGGGACTAGCCACTCGCGGCATTTTTTGGAGCGAACGGCCGCGGTCACGCAAAAGACTGGCGCAGAGATAGCATTGCAGCCCCTTGAGTCAATTACGCGGCGTGCTGTCGTCCGCGTCATGCACAGGCGAACCGAATTCCGCGGCGCTGGACGTTGACGCTCAATCTCGATGCGACGTAAGCTTCCGGCAATAAATCTCTGCCGTGCCACAATTTTCGTCATGAGTGCGGACGCGGAGATCGGCGCATGAGCGACACCGATTCGATCGAGGCGGCGAGCCGGCGTCTGGCGCTGGCGCTCGATGCGCTCGATGCCGCGGCCGAGCGACGCCGCGAGACGGCCAAGAGCGAAGCGGCGCTTTCGGCGCAGATCCACGCGCTGGGCGATGACCGGGCGCGGCTCGCCGGCGAGCTCGACCATGCCATCGCCCGCTCGCGTGCGCTCGAAGCCGCCAACCGCGAGGTCGCGCAGCGCTTGGCGCGGGCGATCGACACGGTGCGCGGCGTTCTCGCCGATGAGGAATGATGCGCAGGGCTGATCGCTTGCCGTTGCCGCTCGTTCCCGCGAAAGCGGGGACCCAGTCGGCTCGCGCCGAAGAAAGAGCAACCGATCTGGATTCCCGCTTTCGCGGGAATGAGCGGATCTCGTGAACGGGTTCAAATAAGCCGGAGGCGCGATGTCCCAGGTCAGCGTCACCATCAACGGCCGCCAATTCCGCATGGCGTGCGAGGACGGCCAGGAAGGCCACCTGATGAATCTGGCCCGCGATCTCGACACCCGGATCGAGGGCTTGCGCGCGAAATTCGGCGAGATCGGCGACACCAGGCTCACCGTGATGGCGGCGCTGACCATCGCCGATTCGCTTGCCGAAACCGCCGCGCGCATCAAGCGGCTCGAGGACGAGCTCGCCGCGCTGCAGAACGCGCGCGTCGAGGCGCTCAAACTCGACAAGGCGGCGCGCGCCGCCATCGCCAACGCGCTCAACGCCGCCGCCGAGCGCATCGAGAGCATCACCGCCAAGCTCAAGCAGCCGCTCGGCGGCACTGTGCCATTGGGGTAGCCGCCAAGGCCGATGTGATTTGCGGTAAATGTTCGCGATGAATTGCAAAGCGATCGGAGAAAGCCTTGGGGGCGCAACGGTTGGCCAAAATTTCGAAACGATTCTTCTATAAAGGCTCCTCGTTGGTGGACCGAACCTCAAAGTAGGGAATCTCATGCGAGCCCGTATTTGGCTTGGAGTGTTGATCGGCTCCACTATTGGAGGATTTATTCCCGACCTGTGGGGAGCGGGTATGTTTTCTTACTCATCCGTGTTGCTCAGCGCCGTCGGCGCCTTCGCCGGACTGTGGCTGGCTGCAAGATGAGCGAGTGTGCTGTCGCGATCTAAAATCATCTCGCTCTGGCTAATCTCCCATCTTCGGATCGATCTGCCTGGCCGCATCGATGTCCGCCTGGCCGCCCGCTTGGTCGCCGTTCTTCTGCTTGGCGATGCCGCGTTCGTACAGCGCCAGCGCGTCGCGCGGATTGATCTTCAGCGCCGCGTTGTAATCGGCGATCGCGGTGTCGTAGTCGCCCTTGGCGGCATACGACATGCCGCGGTTGTGGTGCGGATCGAGGAAATTCGGATTGAGCCGGATCGCCCGCGAATATTCCTCGATCGCCTGGTCGTACTTCCCGGTCAGGTGATAGATCACGCCGCGCGTGTTGAAGGCGTGGTCGTTGCGCGGATCGAGCTTGACCGCCTGGTCGCAATCGGTCATGGCGCGGCCGTACTGCTTCTGGTCCTTGTACGCGATGCAGCGGTTGGCGTAGGCCCAGGCCAAATCCTTGCCGCTCCAGCGGCCCGATTGGATCGATGCCGTGCAGCCGCTGATCTGCTGATCGAGCGAGAAGTTGTGGCTGCGGTTGACGCAGGCGTCGATCTGCTGCTGCGTCAGCGCCGCCGCCGGCGTGACCGGCATTGCCGCCGCCAGCGCCATCGCGGCGCCGGCAAGCGCGTAGGTCCATTGCTTCATGATTGCCCCCCTTGCGCCACCCCCTGGCTTGACTGCGCTCAGCATAACGCAAGGCGCCGCCAAGGTGGAAGATGGGAACTGCCCGCGGTGGATGCGCGGCGGGTAACGCGGCTGCAACCTTCTCGCGGCATCGTGCGAAACTACACTCCCTTGCCCTTGCCCGATGGTAGCGCGGCGCGCCGCTGCGGCTTACATTGCCGGCGCGGGGCTGCGCGGTGCGTCAGGAGACATATCCCCGGG
>JASHSE010000406.1 GCA_030036975.1 Xanthobacteraceae bacterium
CAATATGTAGCCGCCCAGTTCGCAAGGCAGCAGCAGCAGGGCGCGCTTAAATCCGGCGATGGCGCTGCATGTTGCGATCAAAGTATTAGTTGGGCCAGGCATGATAAGAAGCGCTACTGCCAGAGCTGCAAATGGTATCGTCGGCGCTTCCATTTCGGTCGGTTGCTCTCAATTCGAAACGGTGGCTGGCGCTACGATCTGCAAGATGCAGCGTTAGCTGTGCCCCTTGCGCCGTTTCGATTGGCGCTTTGGCTGACGCTGAAGGCGCTGTACGATGCGCTTATTCCAACAAGACCGTTCATGTGAGCACATCATACCTCGTACTCGACACCGACACCGTCGAAGCGAAGACGGTCCTGAATGCGAACAGGCTGGTTGTTGGCGTCGGCTCCGGCGAGCAGGCCGGCTTCGAACAAACGCACAACGATCTGCGAGCTGGTCTCCACCACGCCCACCTCGGCCATGCGCTTGATGAGGGCCTTATAGCCAATGGGCTGCGCCAATAATCCGCAGAACATGTCCGCGACCGCAGGCTCGACAGCGTACTTGGTCATCGACCGTCCGAGTTCGTTGGCCAGGACGAACTTGGGCTCGAGGACGAAGGTCTCCGGGTTGACTTTGTAATACCCCTGCAACACGACTTTTTCGCCGACCCAACTTAGCTGCGTCAACGAATTCAGCTTTCTGCTGAGCTGGCTTAGCCATTCGAGACGTCGGGGCAGGAGTTCGGCATCGGAGAAATCGCTGGACAGCGCGCTCCGGTTGTGGCGGCCTATCGCTATCATCGTCGACGCGCGATCGCGGAAATCCGCAATCCGCCAATCTGCATTCCGCTCGGCCTTCTGCAGCAGGCTTTCAAACCATCGACGTCGCTCGAAACGCGCATCGACGGTCTCCGCTATCTGACGTCTCCTCCAGAACTCGGATTCCGGTTCGGTGAACGAGGCGTATGTATAAAACGACGCGAGGAACTCGTGATATTGCTCGAACGTCAGATTGTACGAGGTGCCGTACCAACGGTGAACGTTATCGATTTCGCCAGGATGGCCATAAAGCCGGTCTATGGCAGCCGCCGCTGAGACGGCGGATTGCGCGGCGAGATGAACGCCCTGTGAGAATAACGGGTCGGTGAAGCAAGCCGAGTCGCCGGCAAGAAAGAACCGGCCGCGCGAGTAAATCGAGGTGTCGTACGACCAATCGCGCACCGCGCGTACCTTATCAATCATTTCAGCGTCGCCGAGCATCTCCTTGGCGCGCGAGCATTGATCGAGCATGCGACGATAGAACGTCTCAAGCCCGCAATCACGTATTTCGTCGGCCTTGGACTGGTCGACGATCACGCCGACGCTGTAAATATCTCCCTTGAGTGGAATCATCCAGCACCAACCGTGCTGGAACGTAATCGAAAAGGTTGTGCCGCGTAGGTCACCGGTAAACGGGTCCGGGCGTCGGAAATAGGACCATACGGCGAGACTCCGGTAGAATTCATCGTATTTGCGGCACCGCAATTTCTTGACCAGAATGCTGCTTGCGCCGGACGCATCCACCAGGAAATCGGCCGAAATTGTTTGCTGGCCGCTGCCATCATCGATGTCGACTTCGACGTGATCGTCATAGTCGACGCGGACGTCGGTTGCCGGGCAGCCTTCATGGATTGTACCGCCACGTTGCCGTACAGCGTCCAACAACAAGGCGTCGAATTCATCACGTTTGACTTGAATGGCGTGGTCGAAAATCCAACCGCTCACTCGTGGAACGGAAAACGAAAAGGTCCAGGGCGCCTGACCGACCCCCCATAGGAACGTCGCCGACGGCTTCCGAATAAATCTCGCCGCGTCAATCGACGGTTTAAGCCCGAGGCGGGAGAGGATCGACATCGTTCCTGGAAGCAGCGACTCCCCGACACGATAACGGGGAAACCGAAAGCGCTCGTAAAGTCGAACAGAATGACCGAGCTTGAGCAAGGAGAGAGCGGCGATGCTGCCGGCCGGCCCCCCGCCAATGATCACTACATCACTCTTCGCCATGGTGCGCTCCTCGGAATTGACTTCGTGCGTGCTGACGAAAAGGCCAGCTGCCCTTCCGGCAGATCCTCGAGTATGGTTGTTCCTGCCTGCACGTACACCCCGGACCCCAGCGTGACGGCGGGACCAACGATGCAGTTGAGCCCGAAGAAGCAGCCGTCGGCTATGACGGCTGAGTTGCCGCATTGAAATCCCGGAGATAGAAACACGCCGGCGCCGACACGGCTGTGATGTCCGACCCCGCATTGATAATTCAGAACCGAAAAGGCGCCGATGCCGACATTTGTCCCGACGTGGCACTGCGGCCCAATGAGCACGCCCGGCGCAAGCGTCGCGGACGAAGCGACGGTCGACGTGCGGTGCACGAGGACCGGAAAGCGCCCGTAAAGATCAGCTGACAGCTGGTTTCGAATTGCGCTTCGCATGTTGGGTTCCGACACCGCGAGAACGAAGAACTTTCCGCGATCACCGAGAGACGACGGATCGAAGGTCGCGGTGCACCACTCTGGGGTGACGCCCTCTTCGCCATCGATCGAGAGAAAACTGGCGACGGCAAACGTTTGTCCGTCGGGACATGCCGCTTCGGCAAGGTACCCTGCGACCTCGAGTGCAAACTTGCCGGCGCCAATGGCGGTAACGAGGTTCATGCGCGGATCCGCTGCTTCTTGTAACGTTCGGACATTTCGATCTGGTCGACCACTCTTATGCGACTGGGAATTTTGAACCGGTCGACTCGTTCGATCAAAAACGTTTGAATTGACCGTCTGAGTTCCGCCTGCGTGATCTCTCCACGAGGAACGACATCGGCCCAAACCGACTGGCCGGTAATCGCATTCGCCATGGCATAGACGATGCAATCGGCGACCATGGGATGACGAAGTAGGACGGCCTCGAGCTCGAGGGGAACCACCTTTTCGCCGCCTACGTTTATGATCTCCTTAATCCGGCCATGAATGCGAATGTAGCCGTCGGCGGTAATTTCGGCGGCGTCGCCGGTTCGAAACCAGCCGTCTTCCGTTATCGTGTTGTTGGGATGATTGACGTAGCCAAGGAATTGATACCGGCTTTTCAACTGGAGCTCGCCGTCGACGACTCGATATTGCTGGGACTCGTCGTCGATCTTGAAAAGAACGCTGCGCGAGCCGGGGCTCTTCGTCGCCGCGATACCGGTTTCCGACGTGCCAAACGTTTGCACGAACCTGATCTTTGGAAATGCCTCCTTGGCGCGGATCAAAAGCTCTTCCGGCATTGGTTCGGTGCCGTAGGTAATGAGCCGCAAGCTCGACAAATCATGACGGTTGTGAGCGCCGCTCAATATGATCAGATTCAAAAACGTCGGGCTGGTCGGCAATACCTGAACTTGATGGGTTTCGATCAAGCCGCAAATGACGTCTGGCTGTCGCGAGTGCGTAACGACCGCCGTGCCGCCGGAGAAAAGCGTCTTTATCAGCGTGTTTAGTCCGCCGATATGATCGAACAACAAGAACAGCAATACCGTCAACTTGGTGCGGCTATTGCTTCTCCTGCGGGCTTCGAGGAGCCGGTCGAAATCATGGAGGATTGCCTTGGGTTTTCCCGTCGTGCCGCTTGACACCAATACCAAGCCGGCGGTGTTCCGCTCCCGAAGCGAGTCATAGAGCCGTTGCGTTCCGCCGCTTCCTAGGTCCGTCACGTATACAGCATCGGTTGGACGGCATAAGAACCTTGCGCTGCATTCCGATTTCAGAGTCGCGACGAGTTCTGCGGTGAGGTTCACGACAGGAATCGTGATCGCCTTCAATTGTGCAAGGGCAAGCAACGCGGCTATCCCTTTCAGGGAGAAGTCCGCGTGCAAGATGACGACGTCGCCGGCGGAAATGCCCGAGCGGGTCAACAGCTTCCGATAAGCGGCGATTTCCTCCATAACGTCACTAAACGATACGTGGCGGCCGTCCTGCACGAGCGCCGTTGCCGTCTTGTGCTGCGCTAACTCGTCCAGCCAGCTTGACGTCGTCATTTGACCCCACCAAGGAAGAGCGTCTCTCCGGTTACCAGCCGCGCGCCTTCCGACAACAAGAAGTCGATCGGACCATACAGATCGGAAAACTCGCAAGCGCGAGGGAAGGCTTGGCGCGCGATCAAGGCTTCTATCTTGTCCTTGGGAACGGACCGCGTCAGAGCCGTCCGCACAGGCGGAAGGCCGATGGCGTTCACTCGAATATTCATCGGCGCGAGTTCGCGAGACAACGTCCTCGTCGCTTGTTCGAGCGCGGCCTTGCTTGCGGCATAAGCCATTTGTCCCTCCAGGGAATAGATCGTGGCCACTGTGGTAATATTTACGATGGAGGGCGATGGATAAGTGCTATGACGAAACAATTTGACAGCCCCTCGGATACAACTAAACGCGGCCAGTACATTCACCTGAAAGATCGCGCGAATCTCGTCGTCCGGAAAAAGCATGAACGGGGCCATGCGCGCCACGCCGGCATTGTTGATGAGCGCATCAAGCGAGCCACAGGCTTCACGAATTTCATCGAACATCGCCGACACCGTCCGCAAGTCGGAAAGATCGACCTTAAAGTGCCGCCAGCCCGACACCACCCCTTCCGGGGTAGTCCGCGAGCAACCGAGAACCTCGTGTCCGACCGCTGCAGCGTGTTCGGCGATTCGTCGTCCAATTCCGCGACTTGTGCCGGTAATGAGGAGTCGCATTAATCGACAACATCGACGTTAGGCAGCTTTTACCGCCGCGACGTCCAATTCCTCGAGAACGAAGGCGAGGAGATGCTCCGTACTCTGAAACGGGCTGACGCGTCGTGACACCGCGCGCTCCGATGTCAACGAGATTGTATGACCGAGCTCGTCTTGAATTCCCTCCTCGACGAGAAGAAGGAAATTTACCAATTGCATCGAATCGAACACGCCGTTTTCACCGAACAGCGCAAGTTTATCGATCTGATTGAGATCGATCGGAATTTCACGGTTGGCGTTCATCGCTTCGAGGCAATTTCTCATGATCGTTGTTATTCGCGAGTGCATGCATCTGTCTCCGACGGTGGATCGAACGTCGGCGCAGTTCGAAGCGCCTGGAGCGGGTCGGATCGGCTGATGCGATCCGTCAATCCCGTGCCAGTATGTTCCGGGCTCGTTTTGAATGCACCTACCAACCGTGGGAGGTTTATTGCGCAGGCAATTTCTGCAACACCTAGTAGCAGCCATCAGGGCTCGTAGTTGCTGGGCAGACATGATCGTGATTGAGCTAAGCGAACGATCAGATAAGCGGAGTGTAGAGCCGTGGGACAGGCCAACATCGCATAAGTCCAAATGTCTATTGGGCTCAGTGCAAGCTCAGCGCACCCAGGCGGGTGTCGCCTGGGAGTGCAGTGTTGCCTTGCTAAGGAGATTGCGCGTGAATGGTGTCGTCAAGGTTCTGATCGTTTCGGAAGTGCGATTGTGGTGGGAGGCGCTTGTAGAAGTCATGTGCCACGGCGGCCGGCTTGTCGCGCAGAACTTCACCGCCGTGGGGACCGATGTCGTGGATGCATTGTGCTCGTTGGTTGAGATCAAACCTGACGTCATCCTCATCGACGCTGCAATCGCAAATGGGCCAAGTACCGTCCGCCGTATGAAGCAGATTCTGCCGGGAGCCGCCGTCATTGTCCTTGCCCTCGCCGAGACCGAGGAGAGCGTGATTGCCTGGGCGGAAGCAGGCGTAATCGGCTATGTACCAAAGACCGTTAGTCTATCTAGGGTCGTACCGATGATCGTCGACATCATTGCCGGTCAACAGCCCTCATCGTCGCGCGTTACGGCGGGTCTGTTGCGTCGCGTTGCAACGACCAGCGCACATGCTCTTTTGCCGGGCAGTGCCATCACGACGCGCCAATTGACGGGACGTGAACGCGAGATCATGCGGCTGGTCGGCTTCGGATTAAGTAACAAGAAAATTGCCAAGCAGCTCAACATCGAGGTGGCCACGACGAAGGCTCACGTGCATAGCCTGCTGTCGAAGCTTAACCTGCAGCGCCGTACACAAATTGCGGCTCTTATCGCCACACGAATACCTGACGATGGTGGGGTGGCGGTCATTGGTCGCACCGAGGCGCTCGGCAAGACTGACGCTGCGCATGCGGTAGCCGTCGGAATTTCATAACGGATATTGGCGGCATATGGCCGGGGAGTTGGCATTGTCTGTTTCAGCAGCCGAAGCGGCAGCGAAGAAAGATCAGCCCGATAACAACGGCGAGGCTACAGGAACCGCCATCGTCGCTCGCGTCTTCAGCGAGGCCCTTGGCATCGATCCGTGCGGCATTACCGATGATCTGTCGCCGGAGACCGTTGAACATTGGGACAGTCTGAAATCGGTGATGATTATAGCTCTCTTACAAGAGGCTTTTTCTATCGAATTCACGGACAACGAAGTCATGGCGATGCGTACGGTCGGACTGGTGAAGAAGATCCTGCGCCGAAAGGGCGTATTTTGAGGAGCCTAATGGATCTTTTGCGCGGATCGGGCATTTCAACGGCGCGGCGATCATAGCTGGTATTTCTGCGATTTGGACGAGCGCATTGGCGCTTGCTGCCGATGCCACGCGGAGCGGAAGAGTGAGGCGATGCCGATCAGTGACCCACGATACGTTTTGCTGATTGTTTTGGTCGCCCTGGCCTTTTACGCACTTCCGGCCAGGCGCCCTCGAGTGTTATTTATTCTTTGCGCCAGCTACGCCTACTATTTGACCTTTCCGGTGGCGTTCCTTGCATCGCTGTTGTTCGTAACAATCGTCGCGTTTGTGGGGGGATTGCTTATCGAACGCGCGCGAGAAAGCCGTGCAATGCGGTGGGCAACGGCGCTGGCACTGGTGACATGCGTCGCGCCAATGCTCTCGTATAAATACCTTATCCCCTTGAGCGAACGATTGGGGTTTGCCGCAGCCCCGGCGTGGGTTCTGCCGGTCGGCCTTTCGTTCTATACGTTCGCGGCAGCCGGATATCTTGCTGACGTCGCCTTGGGTATCGTTGATGCGGAACGGCGCCCGGCTCGACTCGCATTATTTTGCGCGTTCTTTCCGACCGTTACAATGGGGCCGGTTATGCGCACCTCCCTGTTCGAGCAACTCGAATTCGATCGGACGTTCAACGTCGAGCGCGGCCTGCGGGCCGGGACGGAGATTCTTTTAGGAATGGTATTAAAGTTGTGGTTTGCCGACACGATCGCGGTTTCCGCGAATGAGATTTACGGGAATCTGCAAAACACCACGCCTGTCGAGCATTTTTTCGGTAGCGCGCTGGTCGCGTTTCAGGTGTATGCCGACTGGCTGGGCTACTCGATGATCGCTATTGGCTCCGCGCGATTGCTTGGTGTCGATCTTCCCGTCAACTTTCGGCAGCCGTTCCTGTCGCCGACGATCAATGAATTCTGGCGACGGTGGAACATCAGTCTGATAAATTGGTTGCGCGACTACCTGTTCATGCCGATCCGCCTGAAGCTAAAGCTATTGGGACCGTGGGCTGTCCCGCTCGCAACGACGATTACATTTGCCATTTTGGGGATGTGGCATGCCGCCGGATGGGGTTATCTGGTATATGGTTTGGCCAACGGGCTGCTGGTGGTTGGCTCGCAGTTGACCCTGCCGCTGAGGGATAAGCTGTGGAGGTCGATCGGCTGTCCGCCGTGGATTTCGCAATTCGTGCGGATACCGATAACGTTCTGCATCGTAGTCCTCACTGTACCGCTCGTGCGCGCCTCGGACTTCGGCGAGGCGATCGAAATTTACCAAGGGATCTTCAGTATCCGGTTTCTCAATGGCCTGTGGTCAATCGTTCGCGATGCCGGGCGAGGAGCTATCGAAGCGTTGCTTCGCAGCGAGCATATGATGACGGCAGTTCTGCTGATACTGTGTCTCATTGCATACGACATCATATCATCGTCGAAGATCAGGATCTTGGCGAGCCGGCCGGGCTTGGTTACTGCTACCGTTTACGCGACGTGCATTTTGGCAGTTATCTACTACGCAGCGTCCGGTGCTCCGGTACAGCCGTTTGTTTATTTTCACTATTGAGTGGCCATTATGAGATGCCGCTCTATCTGTTCGACAACACGCATAGCAACGGTCATCTCCAGGTTGCGGTGCAGAGAGAAGCGGTTGGATGCTACCAAGCGATTATTGACGAGGTCGAGTATCCTGACATGCAGATCGTCAATGACGCGCTTGGTCACGATCACGCCGTCAATCGCGTATTCGTGTGACGGATTTTTCCGGGCGACGGCGCAATCGTTCTTCGGGGATTCGCTGCCGTTGCCGAACTGGAGCTCGATCACGGAAAGCCAGTCGAACCGGCCAAGGGCGTGGGCAATTCGCCGGCTTATCAGGATAGCCAGATCATCTCGCTCTCGGCCGCCGCTTGTGGTGAAGAAGGGTATGATCCTGACGTGAGCCTGAGGGGCAGGCGGGCCTCGCGGGCAGAACGCGGTCTTAACGGGGGCGCAAGGCATCGTCGCCAAGCCGCCGTTCTTAGGGCTGCTGTATCGCGATTCGGCACCATGGAGCCCCTCACGTTCAGTGTCGGGACCGAACACACTTTCGCCAAAAACTTCGGAAGGTGTTTCTATGAATCCGAGGCGGACGGCTTTTATCACGGCAACGGTGCGTGAGCGCACTCCGAGTTTCCTAAGTGCGTTCTTGATGTGAAAGTTTACCGTGTTCTCACTGATGCCAATTATTCGTCCTATATCCCATGACGATTTTCCCCGTGCTGCCCAACTCAAACAAATCTTCTCCCGAGGTGAAAGCTCTTTCAGCATTTTTCGCAGTGAACTGGTGTGTTGATCTACAGTAGTAATTATGCGGTTCCCCAGAGTTGGTTGCAAGCGGGGCGAGGGTGTAGATCCTTCTTTTAGCTGAAGGTGTAGATCTTCTTTTAGATGATCTAGATATTAAATGGTATTGTGAATCAATGCGCTATCGCTGAGCATCACTCTGTGACGGCTGTCAGCGATGATCCGATGAATGTGCATCAAATAACGACCCGCACGCTCAGCGCTTCTCGGGATCATGCCGTGTCAGATCGCGGCCTGCGGGAGCCGGCCGACGAAACCGGCAACGTTGTTGCTGAGCTCGACCTGACCGAGCTTGTAGCCCGCCTGCGACGGCAGACAAGTTCCATTCTCACGTTGGAAGCCGGGTCGGTTGTGCGGAGAAGTCACGCCCAATTGCATGACGATGTCATCGCGGCCTATGAAACGTTACGTAGCTGGGGCGTTAAGGCAGGCAGTCGCGTTGGAATTCGTCTGGCAAACTGTTACAATTGGATCGTATACGATCTAGCGCTTATTAAGGTTGGCGCGGTCTCGGTCGCCTTTACTGAGGATTTTGCAAAAAGCTCGCCGCAAGAATTGGCGAATCGGTACAATCTTTCACTTCTGTTGCTGTCGGTGCGAGAACGGACAGCAGAAACTGACAACCTTCCAACCATCGCATACGTGGATGGACCAAAGTCGCAAATTCGCGCGCGCAACGATAACGACGCCGAACCGGCGGACCATCTTGACCATCCGTGGATGATTTTTTCTTCGGGCTCGGCCGGAGGCGTGAAGGGCCTGCGTCTGAACCGCAAAGGCGTCGAGAAGAATATCGACAGGCTCGTGCGGCACGCCGGGGTTCGCCATGACGACCGGCTTATCCTTTTCCTGCCAATGTCGAACTTTCAGCAGCGGGCGATGTACTACGCGGCGCTGTGGTTCGGATTCGACCTGATCGTGACGGAGCCGGCACGCCTGTTTCATGCCCTTAAAGAATTGAAACCGACGATTCTGATTGCGCCCCCAGCGCTATACGAACTGTTTGAATTGCGGGTGATCAACGCGACGCCGTTTGCCAGGTGGCTTGGGCCAATCGTGGGACGCGGTATCAACATGATACCCGGCGCGCGCACACGGGACGCCGTGGCGAAAGGGAT